>CAZBUX010000001.1:0-7333 GCA_964495185.1 uncultured Rickettsiales bacterium
CCTTGATGGCGACTGCCGTCAGCGGCTTGGTGTTGAGCTCGGCGGCGTGGCCTTCGTATTCGATGGTGATGCCTTTCAGGCCCGTTTCGGTGAGCTGACCGGCGAAGCTGCCGAGCTGGTCGGCAAGCAGGAGGTATGGCTTCAGGCGAATCGCGTCCTCCGCCGACATCGAAGGGATGTTGAGCGCGTTGGAGATGGCGCCGGTGGTGAGATAATCGGCCATCTGCTCGGCCACCTGAACGGCGACGTTTTCCTGCGCCTCGGTGGTGGACGCGCCCAGATGCGGGGTGCAGATCACCTGCGGCATGTTGAACAGAATATTTTTCTTCGCCGGTTCTTCCTCGAACACGTCAAGCGCCGCGCCCGCCACCTGGCCCGATTCGATGGCTTCCTTGAGGTCGGCTTCGTTGACGAGCCCACCGCGCGCGCAGTTGATGATGCGGACGCCTTTTTTGCACATTTTCATCGTGTTCTTATTGATGATGTTGCGCGTGGTTTCGGTAAGCGGCGTGTGCAGCGAAATGAAATCGGCGCGTTCCAGGAGCGTATCCAGCTCGACTTTCTCGATGTGGATGGCGTCGGCGCGGTCTTTGGAAAGATAGGGGTCGTAGGCGACGACTTTCATTTTCAGGCCCTGCGCGCGGTCGGCGACGATGGAGCCGATATTGCCGCAGCCGATGAGGCCGAGGGTTTTGCCCGCAAGCTCGACGCCCATGAAGGCGTTCTTTTCCCATTTGCCCGCATGGGTGGAAGCATTGGCCTGCGGGATCTGGCGCGCAAGCGACATCATCAGCGTCAGCGCATGTTCGGCGGTGGTGACCGAATTGCCAAACGGCGTGTTCATGACCACGACGCCGTGCGCTGTGGCTGCGGGCACATCGACGTTATCGACCCCGATGCCCGCGCGGCCCACGACTTTGAGCTTCGTGGCGGCTTTCAGCGCTTCCACCGTGATCTTGGTGGCGGAGCGCACGGCCACGCCGTCATACTCGCCGATGACTTTCAGCAGCTCCTCGGGCGTCATCCCGGTTTTGACATCGGCCTGCACGCCGCGCTGTTTGAATACATCGAGTGCCTGCGGGGAAAGTTTATCGGCAATAAGGACTTTGGGCATAATGTCTAAATATCTTTCTTTGCTAAAATATGTACGGTTACGGCGATCCCGATAAAAGGAATGAGCGACAGGAACGTCCACATTTTAGGCGGGAGTCCCTTGCGCTTACAAGCGGGATAAATCGGTATGGCGATTAATAGCTGTATTACAAATACCAGCGGCGCGCCGAAGAATGCGCCCAATCCTAAAAGTTTGATTAAGCCCTCCATGATTACGATTCCTTGAACCAGAATTCAATGATGGCGGTGTCTTCCTCGAAACGGGCGGCATGGGGGGCGTTATAGGGTACATGGTACCAATCGCCTACCGAATATTTGCGCTCCTTGCCGTTCATGGTGAGATACATGGCGCCTGAAGTGATGAAGCCATGGTTTTCAGAATTGTGATGATGCTCGGGGATGTGCTTTCCCGCCGGGTAGCCCGCAAAATAGACGTCGGCTTCCTTGCCTTCCATGCGGTGCGCGGCGAAGCGGCCACGGTAGGCTTCGAGGTCGCGGAATTTTTCCGGGAACGGGAATACCTGCATCGGCTGGGGTGCTGTGATGCGAGGTTCCTGCTTGGCTTTTTCTGCGGCGAGTGATTCCGGCATCGCGGCTATCTCCCTTCCCTGAAGTTGACCTTAAGGGTTTTTTTATTAACCAAACGGCGAAGATCGTCAACATGTTGTATCACCGTGTCGATATATTCCATGACCGTGGCGCGGTTGAAATCGAATAATTGCTGGCCCTCCGGGCCGTCCGGCTTGGGATGCGCAAGATTTTCCCGGTAAATATGATAGGCGGCGCTGATAATGTCGAGGTTGTGAGGCAGGGTGTCGGAATGGTCGAGCTTCATGGCCACCATCAGCGAGCGGCGCAGGTTCCCGGCGTCGCGGTCGAGGTTGAAAGCGTGCTTCGGCTCACCGGGAAGGTCGAGCTTGAACCAGCGCAGCTTATGCGAGTCGAGCAGGGTTTCGAAGGGTGTCAGCGTGCCGGGCGTTGCGGTCAGCGCGCAGTGGTTTGCCAGTGCGGCGAGCTTACGGGAAGATTCATCGGCGTGCGCGGCGAAGAAATCGATCAGGTCGCGGTCTCCCATCAGCGCCATGCATTTGCGGATAAGGTCCTTGGCCTTAGGGCTGGCCAGCGGGTCGTCGGATTCGTCCCTGAACACGCCCATCGGGTCAGGCGGCTTTCGCCATGCCGGACTTCACTTCCGACCATGCCCATTCGAGCCATGGCAGGAGGGCTTCGATGTCGGCGGTTTCTACCGTGGCGCCGCCCCAGATGCGAAGGCCCGGGGGCGCGTCGCGGTAAGCGCCGATGTCGTAGGCGACGCCTTCTTTTTCAAGCAGTGAGGCGATTTTCTTGGCGCCTTCGGCCTGCGCTTCGGGGGAAAGCGCCTGATAGGCCGGATCGGTGATCTTCAGGCAGATGGAGGTGCAGGAACGGGTTTTGGCGTCTTCAGCGAGGAAGGCGGCCCACGGGGTTTTTGCCACCCAGTTTTCCAATACCTTGAGGTTCGCTTCGGAGCGCTTCACCAGCCCGCCGATATTGCCCACGGATTCCGCCCATTTCAGGCCGTCCAGCGCGTCCTCGACGCAGAGCATGGAAGGGGTGTTGATAGTTTCGCCTTTGAAAATACCGTCGATAAGCTGGCCTTTTTTCGTCATCTGGAAAATCTTGGGCATGGGCCATGCGGGGGTATGCGTCTGCAGGCGCTCCACGGCGCGCGGGGAAAGCGCGATCATGCCGTGCGCGCCCTCGCCGCCCAGTACCTTCTGCCACGACCACGTGACGACGTCGAGCTTGTCCCACGGCAGGTCCATGGCGAATACCGCCGAGGTGGCGTCGCAGATGGCAAGGCCTTTGCGGTCGGCGGCGATCCAGTCGCCGTTTGGCACGCGCACGCCGGAGGTGGTGCCGTTCCATGTGAAGACGACATCGCGTTCCCAGTTAACCTTGGAAAGGTCGGGAAGCTGGCCGTAATCGGCTTTGTAGACGTTGAGGTCTGTGAGCTTTAACTGGCCTTTGCAGTCCGACGCCCATGTCGAGCCGAAGCTTTCCCATGCCAGCACATCCACCCCGCGCGCGCCGAGCAGCGACCACATGGCCATTTCGATGGCACCGGTGTCGGATGCGGGCACGATGCCGAGCAGGTAGTTATCGGGCATGCCTAATACTTTTTTGCTGCGGACGATGACGTCCTCAAGCTTGTTTTTGCCTAGCTTCGCGCGGTGCGAGCGGCCAAGCGCGGCGCCTTCAAGCGATGCCAGCGACCAGCCGGGACGTTTGGCGAAGGGGCCGGAGGAAAAACAGGGATTTTTAGGTTTTGCGGTGGGTTTCATGGGGCCTGATTGAAATGAGGGGTTCTGGGGTTAGGATTAATGTTAATTTTCGAGGCTGGCAAGCGATTCCAGCGCCTTGCACATGAGTTCCAGATGCTCCGGTTCGGAGAGGCGGTGCCCGCCGCCCTTGATGAGCGTGAGGGTGACGTCGGCACTGGTGAGGCATTCGGACAGCAGAACGGAATTCTGCCAAGGGACGTCTTCGTCATGCGTGCCGTGCAGGAGGCGGACGGGGATGTCGATATCGATAGCGCCGTCGAGCAGCAGATGATTGCGCCCCTCTTCTATCAGTTGACGGGTGATGGGATAGGGATCCTCGCCGTAGCAGGAGGGTGCGTGGAAAACGCCGTGGTCGGCAAGTTCCTGTCGCTGCGCCGTATCGAGCTTCTCCCAGATCAGGCGCTCGGTGAAATCGGGGGCGCTGGCGATGCCGACGAGCGCGGCGACCCTGCCCGGACGTTCGCGCGCCACCAGCAGCGAAAGCCATGCGCCCATGCTGGAGCCGGCGAGGATGATCCGTTCGCCTCCCAGCGCATCCAGAATATCCAGCGCGTCCTGCTTCCAGCTGCCGATGGTGCCGTCTTTGAACGCGCCGGAGGACTGGCCGTGGCCGGTGTAATCGAAACGCAGGAACCGCTGCCCGCGCGCGCGGCAGAAAGTTTCCAGTGCCACTGCTTTGGCTCCGGTCATGTCGGACTTGAAGCCGCCGAGGAAGGCGACGGTCGGGCCGTTGCCATCGGTTAAACGATAGGCCAGACGCCTTGAGGCGGGAAGATCGATAAAGTCGGGTTGTGTCATGCTGCGAATTGTTATAGACAATGAGCCATGCAAACGCAAACCGTGACTCATCTGGGAGCGCCTCCTTCCAACAAACACGGCAGGCCGCCCACGGTGCTGCAGGTGCTGCCTGCGCTGCGCAGCGGCGGCGTGGAGCGCGGCACTATAGAAATCGCGCGGGCACTCACCCAGAAAGGCTGGAAAGCGCTGGTCGCCTCGGAAGGCGGTGCGCTGGAAAGCCAGCTGTTGCGGGTCGGCGCCAAGCACATCACCCTGCCCCTTTCGACCAAAAATCCGTTCAAGATGTGGATCAACGCCATCCGCCTCGAGCAGGTCATCCATGATTATAAAGTGGACATCGTCCACGCCCGTTCGCGAGCACCGGCATGGAGCGCATGGATGGCGGCGCGCAACGCGGGCGCACGTTTCGTCACCACCTTCCACGGCGCGTACAGCATCCAGAACCGCTGGAAACGGAAATACAACGCCGTAATGGCCCGCGGCGAGCGCGTGATCGCCATATCGCATTTTATCGCCGGGCATATCCGCGAGAATTACCGCGTGAACGATGCTAATCTGCGCACCATCCAGCGCGGTGTCGACATCCGCCTGTTCTCGTCCACCAACCACTCGCAGCAGCGCATGATCGAGCTTTCGCGCGAGTGGCGGCTGCCGGAAACGCTGCCGCTGATCCTGTTCCCGGGCCGTATCACGCGCTGGAAGGGGCAGGACGTGTTCCTGAAAGCGCTGGCGAAAGTGCCGCACCGTAATTTCTTCGCCGTCATCCTCGGAGACGCTACCGAACACCCGACCTATTACAACGAGCTGGAAGCGCTGATCGAAAAGCTCGACCTTTCCGGCCATGTCCGCATCGCCGGGCACACGCACCATATGACCGAAGCGTATATGCTCGCCAAGCTGGTTGTGGCTACGTCGGTGGATCCCGAGCCGTTTGGCCGCGTGGTGCTGGAAGCGCAGGCGATGGGCAGGCCGGTGATCGCCACCAATCAGGGCGGCCCGCAGGAAACTGTGGTGCCCAACGTGACCGGCTGGCTGGTGGCTCCCGGCGACGTGCACGAGCTTGAATCGGCGCTGACCTACGCGCTGTCGCTCGACGCGGAAGTCCAGAAATGGATGAGCGACCAGGCCGTTCTCAACGCACGGCAGTTTTCCACCGAGCGCATGTGCGAGCAGACGGTGGCGGTGTATCAGGAATTGCTGTAAGCGCCCGCTTACTTTCCGATGGCTTTACTCATCTCCAGCATGCGGTCGAGCGGTAGTCTGGCGCGCGCCATAAGCTCGGGCGGAAGTTCGATGGAGGGGCCGTGTGACTGCATGCAGTTGCGGATTTTTTCCATGGTATTCATTTTCATGTAGGGGCAGGCGTTGCAGGAGAAGCACGCGCCGTCGGTGACGCCCGGGACCATGTGGAAAGTGCTGCCGGGGGAGCGCTTGCGCATTTCGTGGAAGATGCCGGGCTCGGTGAGTACGATGAACTCGCTGCCGGGATGCGCTTCTGCGAAGCGGATCAGCGACGAGGTGGAGCCGATATGCGAGGCGTGATTAAGCAGCGCCTCCGGGCATTCGGGATGGGCGATGATGTGCGCGTTCGGATGGCGGGTTTTGAGTTTCACCAGCTCCTGCTCGGAGAAACGCTCGTGGACGGTGCAGGTGCCATTCCACAGCAGCATGTTGCGGCCTGTCTTTTTGTTGAGGTAGGCGCCTAAGTATTTATCGGGGGCGAAGATGATTTTCTGGTCGGCGGGAAGCTGGTTGATGATGGCTTCGGCGTTGCTCGACGTGACGATGATGTCGGACATGGCCTTGATTTCGGCGGAGCAGTTGATGTAGGTGACGACGATGTGGTCGGGATGTGCTGCGCGGAATTTTCCGAAGGCTTCCGGCGGGCAGGAATCTTCCAGCGAACAGCCCGCTTTCATGTCGGGAATCAGCACCAGCTTATCCGGGTTTAAAATCTTTGCGCCCTCGGCCATGAAGCGCACGCCGCAGAATACGATGACGTCGGCATCGGTGGCCGCCGCGCGGCGCGCCAGCTCCAGCGAATCGCCGACGTAATCGGCGATGTCCTGAATGTCGTCGTCCTGATAGTAATGCGCCAGGATAACGGCGTTCATTTCCTGCTTGAGGCGTTTGATATCTTGTTCGGGCTGCGTCATGGTTCTTTAACGTGTCAACGCCACTCGTTCACAAAAGGGCGTTCCAGAAGCCCATTAATCACCTGATCGATGGGCGCGTTTTCATAGAGAATATAGTACACCGCTTCGCAGATTGGCATGGAAATATTGAGCTTTTTAGCCAGTTTTACCACGGATTCGGCGGCGATGACGCCTTCGGTGGCCCCTCGCCCGCGGCTGGCGAGCACCTCGGCCTTGGATTTGCCCTGCCCGATGGCGATGCCGAAGCTGGTATTGCGTGATTTTGTGCTGCCGGCGGTGAGGATGAGATCACCCATGCCGCACAGGCCCATCAGTGTTTCGTGCTTGCCGCCCTTGGCGACCGCAAGACGCGCGATTTCGGCGAAGCCGCGGGTGATGATGGCCGCGCGCGCGTTTTCGCCCATGCCGCGGCCCATGGCGATGCCGCAGGCAATGGCGATGATGTTTTTGACCGCGCCGCCTACCTGCGTGCCGATGATGTCGTCGCTTAAATAGGTGCGGAACAGCTTGCCGCCGATGACGTAGGAAAGAAGCTCAAGCAGCGGTTTATGCGTGCTGGCGATGGTAGCCGCGGTGGGAAGCCCTTTGGCGGCTTCGTCGGCAAAATTCGGGCCGGAGATGATGCCGATGGGGTTTTTCGGCAGTATCGACTGCACCACCTCGCTCATGAGCATGAGGCTGCCGCGTTCGATGCCTTTGCTGGCGATTACCAGCGGCACGTTGACGTCGAGCGTGTCGGATACGAGGATGCAGGCGGAGCGAAGCGTGTGCGACGGCACGGCGATGATCATGGCATCGCAGCGGCAGACATCGGTGAACTGGTCGGTGACCGCGATGCCCGGATCGATGAATATGCCCGGCAGGTAGATATCGTTGACGCGCCGTTCGTTGATGGACTGGATGACGTTGGCGTTGCGCGTGCCGAGCGTGACGCGGCTGCCG
>CAZBUX010000001.1:7343-15912 GCA_964495185.1 uncultured Rickettsiales bacterium
CACTACGCCTAAATGATAACGACGGTCTTCCATCGGGGATAAAGTTTATTTCGCGCGGGTCGTCGACAGCCCCGTCTGGCCGCGTGCGAGGCGAGCCTCGTTGAACACGCAGACCACCGTGGAGCCGTGGCGCAGCGTGAAGCGGCTGGAGACTCGCTCGACGACGATGTAGTCGCCGCGCGTGCGGTAGTTGATGAGGGCTTCGTTGCCTTCGCTGTCTACCCAGAAGAAGGCCGGGACCTCGGCATTCTTATCCTGGAACTGGAAATAGGTGAACTCGCCGTCGTCGAAAATGCGCAGCGGCTTGATTTCCTCGGAGCCAGCCACGGTGTAATCGAAATTATAGCGCTCGGGGTGCTTTTCTAGCTCCGGCATGGGCACGGAATCGAGATAGCCGCTGAACGACTGGTTGCCGTCGGACGAATCGGGATAGATGAAGCGCATGATGAACACCATGTCCTTATCGGCGATATCGTCGGTCTCCTGCGCGTGGAGTTCGAACAGGTAGGTGCGCTTGTTGGTGATCAGCGTCATATTGGTGGTGGCGTCCTGCTCAAGAGGCTTCATGAACAGGCGGTTGCCGGACGGGTTTAACATCCACGAGGTGGAATCGCCCATCGAGATGGTGACGATTTCCTCGTCCTCGGCGAATTCGATGGCCGACTGGTAGCGGTAGTGGCCGGTGAACTTGAACACTTCATCGGGCTGGTAAATGACGACGCGCACGCGGTGGTCGAGCTGGATGGGACGGGCTTCGCGGGTGGCGGATGCCTCGCCTGCGACTCCGAAGCATGCCATCAATGCCGGAAGGATGAATTTTAACGCGCGTTGCTTTGTCATTTGATGTCCTGAACCTGAATTCGCTTTGTACGATACTGGGTGACCTGGAAGGTGATGGGTTTTACTCTACCCTTTTCTTCATCTAACGCAATGCCACTGTAGTTAAAAGTGATATTTGCCTGCCAGCGGCTTTTTTTTGCCTCGCCCTTGCCGCTGCTGACCGTGGCTTCGAAAATCGCCTCGATATCATTGGGGCCGATGGGCGTGATGCGCAGGATATTGATGGTGCGCGTCGAATGGCGCTGGTAGAGGGTGATCGGGCTTTCGGGGTTGCGCGGGTCGATGAACCGCTCGAATTCCTTAAAGACCTCGTCGGAGCTTTGCGAGCGCAGGCCCGACATGCTTCGGTCGAATGTGGCGATATTGTATTCCTCGCGGAAGGTCAGGTAGTTGTTGGCCATAAAACGCAGCATGGCTTTGTCGACGTTCTCGCCCTTATGGTCGAGCATGCTGGTGATGACCGGGCGTTCCTCGGTCAGGTCGTAGGCGTTGACGATGAACGGCAGCGAGCTTTGCAGCGGATAAAGCGAATTCATGGCACTCATGGCGATGAGGAAAATGGCGGCGGCCAGCCCCGTGATCAGCACGAACACATAACGCTCGGCCATGGGATCGTGTACGGTAAAATCGTACATGCTGCGGGATTCCCTGAAAAATTCGCCGCTGCGAATCTTCTCGGCGATGGCCGCGTCGTCCTCATCGGGCATGTGGGTGGGCTGCATCAAATCAACAAATATGAGTTAACATGCTAATATAAATACATTTTTCAATATTCTTGACAGTATGCCCCCTACGCGGTTTAATCCGGGAACATCCTCAAGATTCTCGCATGTTACCATGGAAAAGTTAACAGAAATCTTCGCTCAGGGCGGCTACGCGGCCTATGTCTGGCCTTCGTTTATCGTGGCCGGGGCGGCTATGGCTGTCATGACGGTTATCAGCATGCGCTCCCTGGGCCGTGCGCGCCGCGCGCTGGCCCAATTGCAGTCCGGTAATGAAACCTAAGCACCAGCGACTGGTTTTCGTGGCCTTAAGCCTCGCCATGCTCACGGCGGCGGCCCTGCTCACCCTCAACGCCTTTCGCGCCAATCTCGTGTTTTTCGTCACCCCGTCGGAAATCAGGGAAAACAGCGCTGTTTCCGCCGGCAGGACGCTCCGTCTGGGCGGGTTGGTGCAGATGGGTTCGGTGTCGTACGGCTATGATGGCACGGTATCGTTCGCGCTTTCCGACGGTGCGGCCTTCGTCGATGTCACGTATAAGGGCACGCTGCCGCAGCTTTTCCGCGAGGGACAGGGCGCCGTGGTCGAAGGGACGCTGGCTGAAGCCGGCCCCGGACAGCCGCCGGTGTTCATCGCCCGGCGCGTGCTGACCAAGCACGATGAGAATTATATGCCTAAGGAAGTGGTCGACGCGCTCAAAAAATCCGGGCGGTGGAAAGAAACGGGAGCCAAAATCCCGTGATGGCGGAGCTGGGCACGTGGTGCCTCGTGGCGGCGCTGATGGTGGCGCTGATGCAGGCCGCTTATTTATTGCCCGCGCTTCGCAACGCCTTATCCAAAACGCTTCCTGTCGCCGCGTGGCTGCAGGCGCTTCTCGTCGCGGGGGCGTTTTTTGCGCTGATGAATCTGCGGGTCGATTCCGATTTCAGCGTGGCGAACGTGGCGGAGCATTCCAACCTGTCGCTGCCCCTGCTCTATAAAATCAGCGGCACATGGGGCAACCATGAAGGCTCGATGCTGCTGTGGACGCTGGTGCTTTCCGGCTTCGGGCTGGCGCTGGCCTGCGGGCGAAAGCGCGACGAAGCTTTAAGCGCGCTGGCTATTGCCGTGCAGTCGCTGCTGGCAGCGGGCGTGCTGCTGTTCGTGCTGTTTACCTCGAACCCGTTTGCGCGCCTGTTCCCGCCGCCGATGGACGGCAAAGCGCTGAACCCGCTGTTGCAGGATATCGCGCTGGCGATCCATCCGCCCCTGCTCTATCTCGGGTATGTCGGGTTTTCTATCGTATTTTCGCTGGCGGTGGCGGCGCTCATCCGCGGCGAGGCTGGGCGTGTATGGGCGGTGTTCATCCATCCGTGGATACTGGCGGCGTGGAGCGCGCTCACGCTCGGCGTCGGACTAGGGAGCTGGTGGGCGTACCGCGAACTTGGCTGGGGCGGCTGGTGGTTCTGGGACCCGGTGGAAAACGCGTCGCTGCTGCCGTGGCTCGCGGGTACGGCGCTTTTGCATTCCAATATCGTGCTGAAGAAACGCGGCATGCTGCAATCATGGGTGATATTGCTTGCGATACTGACGTTCGGCCTGAGTTTGCTCGGCACGTTCCTCGTGCGCTCCGGCGCGCTCACCTCGGTGCACAGCTTCGCCAGCGACCCGGCGCGCGGGCTGTTTATCATGGGGTATATCGTGGTGGCGGTGGGCGGCGCGCTGCTGCTATACGCGCTGCGCGTGCAGAAGCTGGAAACGCGCGGCGGGATGCTGCCGGTATCGCGCGAGGGCATGATCGTGCTGAATAATTTATTCCTGCTTACGGCCTGCGCCACGGTGCTGCTCGGCACCGTCTACCCGTTGCTGGCAGAAACCTTCGGGAGTGAGAAAATCACCGTCGGCGCGCCGTATTTCAACGCGACCTTCCTGCCGCTGATGGCAGCACCGCTCCTGCTGATGGGATTCGCGGTGCTGATGCCGTGGCAGCGCGGTCGCTGGCGGCAGGTGTTCATAAAAGCGCGGCCAGCGTTTATGGCGCTGGCGGCGGCAGGCCTGCTTGCGCTGGCGTTCAGCCACAACCATGCGGTGACGGCGGCGGCGGGATTCGGGCTGGCGGCGTGGATCGTAGTTTCGAGCGTGCTGTTTTACAGGCATTCGTCCGTCAAAGGCCTGCCGGTGCTGCTCGCGCATCTGGGCGTGGCGTTTCTGGTGGTGGGCATCACCGGCGCGGGCTTGTGGAAAACCGAGGAGGAGCGCCTCATGGCCGAGGGGGATAAAATGCAGGTCGGCGCATACGATCTCACCCTCAACCGGCAGGAAAAAACCCGCGGACCGAATTACGACATACTCGCAGGCGAATTCACGCTCACGCAGGATGGCCGCGAAATCGATTTCCTGTTTCCCGAGTATCGCCTGTATGATATTCGTAAAACCGGCACCAGCGAGGCGGCGATCCGCGCTTCCGGGCTGGACGACACCTATGTCGTGATCGGGCAGTCGCCCCCCGGTGAGGAAAGGCTGGCCGTGCGCGCCTACCACGTGCCGCTGATCGGCGCGGTGTGGCTCGGGTGCCTGCTCATGGCCGCGGGCGGTATAGCGGCTTGTTTGAGGAAAAGATACGATGAGCAGACTTCAGTTTGAATCGCCGCTGGCATGGCCCGAAGGGCTGGAAGTCACACCGCGCGCGCAACAACAGGGCGACCACGGTTTTTCGGCGCAGATGACGCTCGCCGAAAGTATCAATTATCTCGACGAGGAAGCGGGCGCCATCGCGAGCAAGGCGACGCTCTATCTTGACATCGCCAACCCGACGCAGGACCGCACGCGCAGAAAAGTCGGCAGCCGGACAGGGGCTTGCCTATCGCTTCGCATCGACGGGCTGGATTACGTGCTGGCCTGCGACCGCTGGCAGCAGGTGGAACATAATATCTATGCGCTGCACCTTGCGCTGCGCCAGTGGCGCAACATGGAGCGCTGGGGGCTCGGCTCGCTCCAGCAACTGCTCAGCGGCTTCTGCACGCGCAGCTATGCCGGGGAGCGCAAGCGCAACGCAGCAGGCGTGACGCCGTGGATGGAGGAGCTAGGCCTCGGCCCGACCTCGACACTCGACGACGCCATCGCCGTCTACCACCGCCGCGCCAAGCAAAACGCGCAGGATACCGAGGCGCTCTCGCGGCTTAACATCCTCATGGAAGAAGCCCGCGCCTATTTCGCGCCGAAATAAATCAGGGGGAACTATGGGAAAATACCTTCGATTGCTGCCGCTTGGAATTCTTTTCGTCATATTGCTGGCACTTTCACTCGGGCTGGTCGGAAACGGCGGCGCACCCGTCGCCAAATCGCGCATGATCGGCCAGAAGCCCGGCATATTCGACCTAACCGTGCTCGACGTGCCGCAGGGCCATTTCGCGCCGAAGATGTGGCTGGGCAGAACGGTGATGCTCAACGTGTTCGCCTCGTGGTGCGAGCCGTGTGCTGCCGAGCACGCGCTGCTGATGAAGCTTTCCCAATCGCGCCGGGTGGAAATATTCGGGCTGGCGTGGAAGGACACTGCCGATAAAACCCGCGCATGGCTGAAAGAGCGCGGCAATCCTTATAGCATGGTGGGCATGGACCCGATCGGTCAGACCACCGTGCATCTCGGGCTTTCCGGCGTGCCTGAAACCATGATTATCGACCCGTCCGGCACGGTGGTGTATCATCACAAGGCGCAGCTCACCGAAGCGGAAATCGACACGGTGATCATCCCGCTGCTCAACCAGATGCAGTCCGGCAATGCGCCGGGGCGTTAGCACGTTTCTCGCCTGCCTGTTGTTTACAGGCTTTGCGCTTGCGCTCGGCACCGATACCCCCCTGCCCGACCCGGCGCAGGAAGCGCGTGCGCGGGCGTTGTTCCATCAGGTGCGCTGCGTGGTCTGCCAGAGCGAAGCCATCGCCGATTCGCCCGCCGAAGTCGCGCGCGACATGCGCGGCGAAATCCGCAAACGCATTGAAAGCGGGGAGAGCGACGAGGTGGTGCTTGACTATCTTGTATCGCGCTACGGCGATTTCATACTCATGCGCCCACCGGTGAAAGCCGGAACCGCGCTGTTATGGGCGGGGCCGCTGATCATGCTGTCGCTGGCGGGAATTGCGGCCGCGGCGTATTTCCGGCGCGGACGGGGGCGCGTATCGTGACGCTTTACGCCGTATTTTTTGCCATGCTCGCCGCCGTGCTGGCGTTGCTGCTCTGGCCCGCGCGGGAGCATAAAATATTTTGCGCGGCTACGTGCGTACTGGTACTTGCAGGCGCGTTTGGGGTGTACCGGTTTGTAGGCAATCCTGAGGTGGTGCCGATGGTGGCGGAATATCGCCAGAAGATGGAAACCGTCAAAACCGCGCTATCGGAAAATGCAGTGGCGGTGAGGAAAAACCCGAAAAATCTCCCGGCGTGGATCGCGCTTGGGCAGGCGTTTATGGAAACCGGCCAGTGGAAATCCGCAGCCGACGCCTTCAGGCAGGCGGTGGTGCTGTCGAACGGCGACCCGCGCCTGATACTGGCTTATGCCCGCGCGCTTATCTTCGTCGATGAAGGCAAAGTCGGCGACGGCGCGAAAAAAAGCCTTGAGATGGTGATATTGCAGGATAAGGAAAACGCGGAAGCCCGCTATTTCCTCGCTGTGCGCAAATTGCAGGACGGCGATAACGAAGCGGCGATGAAAGAGATGAAAACGCTGTACCGCTCGCTGCCGGAAAATTCGCCGCTTAAAAGAATGATCGACGCGCAGATCGGGCGGTGAGTTTGTCATTGCGAGGAGCGAAGCGACGCGGCAATCCAGCTTAAGCGCCATGGGCGCGATATAGGACTATACGTGCCATAGACATGGCACACTGGATTGCTTCGCTTACGCTCGCAATGACGAGAGTGTGGATTTACTTCCCGATCGTGGGGATTGCGGCTGCGGCTTTCTGCTTTTCGGCGTTGAGGGCGGCGACGAAGCTTTTGCTCTGCTGCGCGTCATTCTGCGCGGCGTCGAGCTGGGTGTTCAGTGCTTCGACCTGCTCCTTGGCGGCGGATGCGTTTTGCCAGCCTTTATATGCACCGTGGGCGCCAGCTACAATACCGCCTGTGACTGCGCCGCCGCTTAACAGGCCGAGGCCTTTGATTACATCAACACCAGTCTCGCCGCTCAAAAGTACTTCGGCTTCTTTTGCCGCTGCGGGGTTGAAGGAGGCTTTCATCATTGTACCGAGAGCGCTGACGGCGCCGCGCGCGTTCTTGCTTGCCGCAAGGATGATGCCGCCCACGACCGCCGCACCCGCCAGATACTGGAGATAAGCACGGCCAACGGCGGAGGTGACTCTCCCGGGGCCTTTATATTCGCGGTTTTCTTCGCGGTTGTTGGTGGTATCAGCCATATCGATCTCCTTAGATTCCTTTTCCGGTAGCGAGTTTTGCGGCGCGGGCAGCCATTTTTATGACCCAGGTTACGCCTGCGGCGGTTTCGACAGCGCCGACGGCGGCCTTGCCTAAATCGCGTTCGCCGGTGGTTTCGTCTTTCGACAGCCCGCCAACAATGCGGCGCACGCCGTCAACCGCCAGTACGCTGCCTGCAACGGCGCCGGCTTTCTGCATACCGGTCGAATGCTGGTACATGGCTTTGAGCGAAGTCCCCTCGGCTTTAGCGGCGTTCAGCGCGCCTTCAGGCAGCGGCGGAGGCGTTGCAATACCACCAAACACCTGCGCACCTTCAGCCGGGGGTGGAGTGAATATCGGGCTGGTTTCGGGAAGTTTTGTCCCTTCGGGAAGTTCGTTGACCATATGGTCCCTCTTTTTGTGAATTAACTAAGCTCATCCTACCACAAGTCATGGTTTTGTATTATTAAGCTTTTGTTACAGTGTATGTGACTATTGCCCGAACCGGGCGGGGTCGGCGGGATAGACGCCTAAAACCGTGACTTTATTACAGAAAAAACCGAGTTCTTCCAATGCGTTCTGGACGCCCTTCTGGCTTGGATGCCCCTCGAAGGTGAGGAAAAACTGTGCCGCTTCGCGCCGCGTGCCGCCGGGGATGTAGCTTTCGAGCTTGAGGATGTTCACCCCATTGGTGGCGAACCCGCCGAGCGCCTTATAGAGCGCCGCCGGTATGTTGCGGATGGAGAAAAGCAAAGTAGTAAGAACCTGCACGTTTTCCTCGGGATTCGGGTCCACCGGCTGGCGGGCGATGATGATGAAAACAGTGGTGTTGTCCTCGCTGTCCTGCAAATGCTCCTGCAGCACCGAAAGCCCGTATAGCTCGCCCGCCAGCGGCGAGGCGATGGCGGCTTTGGACGGGTCGTTCCATTTGGCCACGTCGGCGGCAGCGGCGGCGGTGTTGGAATAGGTGTGGGTATTGAGTTTCATTTTACGCAGGTTTTCGCGGCACTGCATGAGCGCCTGCGGATGCGAATAAACCTCTTTCACCGTGGCTAGCGTGGCACCCTTGGGGGCAAGCAGGCAATGCTCGATTTTCTGGAAGAATTCGCCGACGATATGTAAATCGGTGCGCGGCAGGAGGTTGTGGATCTCCGCCACCCGCCCGGCTTGCGAATTCTCGATGGGAATCATCCCCAGCGCCGCCTTGCCGCCCGTCACCGCCTCGAACACGTCCTCGAAAGACGGGCACGGCAGGGTATGCATATACGGGCACGCCTGGCGGCATGCGAGGTCGGCATTGGCCCCTTCCACGCCCATAAAGGCGATGGTATTCTCGGGATCGATGGCGGTAGGACTGGACATATGGCCTGATAAACCCTAAATAAGAGCGCTCTGAATACCATGATTTTCACAGATTGCAAAGCATGACCGCCAACGCCAAAACCGCCGCATGGAATCCCGATAGCTGGCGCGGCCTGCCGATTAAGCAGCAGCCGGTGTATACGGACATTAAGCAGCTGAAATCCGTCGAGGATGAGCTGCGTACCGTGCCCCTGCTCGCCTCCCCCGGCGAGGCGCGCGCGCTCAAGCGCGAGCTGGCCGACGCGGCGTTCGGCAAGGCGTTTCTGCTTC
>CAZBUX010000001.1:15922-28288 GCA_964495185.1 uncultured Rickettsiales bacterium
GGGCGGCGATTGCGCCGAGAGCTTCGCGGAATTCAACGAGGCGAATTTGCGCGATTTCTTCCGCGTGCTGCTGCAGATGACCATGGCGCTGATGTACGGCGCGGGCGTGCCGGTGGTGAAGGTCGGGCGCATCGCCGGGCAGTTCGCCAAGCCGCGCTCGGATAACATGGAAAATAAAGACGGCGTGGAACTGCCCGCTTACCGCGGCGATATGGTCAACGCCATGGAGTTCGAAGCCGGTGGCCGCGCGCCCGACCCGGAGCGTTTGCTGCGCGCCTACCATCAAGGCGCGGCGACGATCAATTACCTGCGTACGCTGGCGCGCGGCGGTTACGCCTCGCTCGGGCAGATCAACCGCTGGAACATGGAATTTGCGAAAAGCTCGGCGCAGGGCAAGCGCTTCGGCGAGCTGATCGCGCGCATCAACGAATGCGTCGGGTTCATCAAGGCCTGCCGCCTGCCCATCGACGAGGTGGAGCAGTTTTCGGAAGCGAGCTTTTTCACGTCGCACGAGGCGTTGCTCCTCGGCTATGAAGCGGCGCTGACGCGGCGCGACGACGTGGACGGCAAATACTACGCCTGTTCCGCGCATATGCTGTGGATCGGCGACCGCACGCGCGACCCGGCGGAAGCCCATGTGGAATTCATGCGCGGCATCGCCAACCCCATCGGCGTCAAGGTCGGCCCGTCGATGACGGTGGACGGCTTGCTGCAGCTCATCGATATTCTAAACCCCGACGACGAGCCGGGGCGCCTCACGCTCATCGCCCGCATGGGCTCCACGAAAATCGGCGAATTGCTGCCGCCGCTGGTGCGCGCGGTGAAGGCGTCGGGCAGAACCGTGGTATGGTCGTGCGACCCGATGCACGGCAATACCATCAAAGCGCCGGGCGGCTATAAAACCCGCAAATTCACCGATATCCTCGCCGAAGTCCGCCAGTTCTTCGCCATCCACAAGGCCGAAGGCACCCATGCGGGCGGCGTGCATTTCGAGATGACCGGGCAGGACGTGACCGAATGCCTCGGCGGCGCGCAGGCGATTTCGGAAATGAACCTTTCCGACCGCTACCACACCCACTGCGACCCGCGCCTCAACGCCTCGCAGTCGCTGGAACTGGCGTTTCTGATCGCTGAGACGCTCAAGAAGCAGAAGCAATAGGGATTCTTTTTATCACCGTGACGTCATTGCGAGGAGCGCAAGCGACGCGGCAATCCAGCGTAGGCGCCATGGGCGCGATATAGAAACTATACGTGCCATAGGCATGGCACACTGGATTGCTTCGCTTGCGCTCGCAATGACGAAGAGTGAATTACCGCTTCACCTTCAGATCGCTTTTTTCTTTTCCGACAAGCCCGCCAAGCGCGTAAATAGCGACCATGGAAAGTGCGGCTACCGTGGCAAATGCGAGGCCGCTGCGGATTTTTTGGTCGGGAGTGAAATGCAGGTTCTTCATCGAGATTTTCTCTGCGAGCGGGACTTCGGCAGCGACGAGGCCTGCGAGTGTCTTTTTCGATTCAAACAGAGCGTTAGCCTGTTTACTATGCTTCGCATAAAGCGCGCTGAATGCTTCATCCGTCACCGTAGCATCCGCCGCATTATAAGTTTCCACCCCCTTATACCGGGCTTTTTGCATTTCCTTTAACTGCAAATACGTACGGTTCGTCTGCACGGTTTCTTTGAGGATGTCTGAGACTTCCGGGCGACGTAGTGCTCTTTGCCTGGCGCTTCCGAGGACGCTGGTTTTATCTAAAGCCTCGTAAATTTCTTCGCGCTGGTGTGCTGTCTCTGCAATGTGAGGCTGAGCAAGAGTTGCGCTGATCTCACGAAAACTTTCATCCATTTGGGTGAGAATATCTGCAGGATAAAGCGCTTGCATCGCATCTCGGGGTTGTTTCCGATACCCATCGACATAATCGATTAATTCCCTGTCCTTGAAACTCATTGCATTGGAAACGTTCGCCTTAATCACCCGGCTCACGTAATCGACATAAGCAAACGCCCCCATCGCCAATCCGCCGATGAGCGCCAGCGTCTTGCGCGGGAAAGAATTATTTTCGGCCTTGTCTGTTGCGTGTTCCATCGGTAAAACTACTCTTCCCGAATAAACTAGCACGAACCGGGCAAAGGGAATGTGAAGGTTTTGTGAAAGTACTGCATAAGTCTTATTTATTGTAATTCAACCATTAATTGGAGCCATCATGAGCCAGAAATCCACCCGCGTCGGCGGCGTCGCCGTAGACCAGCTTAAAAGCATCATCGGCCGCATCGAAAAGCTGGAAGAAGAAAAAGCGGGCATTTCCGCCGATATCCGCGACGTTTTTGCCGAAGCCAAGGGTAACGGGTTCGACGTGAAGGCCATCCGCAGCATCATTAAGCTGCGCAAGCTCGACGCGCAGGAACTGGAAGAACAGGAAACCATCCTCGACACCTACCGCCGCGCGCTGGGCATGCTGCCGGAACTGGATGAGGCTGAAGCCGCGTAAATCACGGAATAACCGAGTTTCCAAGTCGGATTCTACGTCACAAAACTGTCATTTGTGTTGCGGCCGGCGCTGTATTACCCTGAAACTGTATACAATAAAAACAGGGAAGAAAAACAATGGGCGCACAACTTGATATTTTGTTCAAGGACGCGACGTTCAGGGCGTTTAAGGCCGTCATTCCGGGGTTTGAAAATAAGAGCATCGAAGTCGACACCAGTGATCCCGCCCGCGTAAGGATTGCCGTCAACGATGACCGCGTGACTGACACCATGATTAGAGAGCTGGTGCATGGCCTTAATATGTTTGTGCTGCGTAATGGCGACCCGCAAGTGACCGTCAACGGGAAAGCGATCGAGATCCCGATGGCGCAATCTGCGCTAGAGGAGCGCGCTCATATGGATACGCAGGACCGGCTTGCATTCACGCGCATGGTGAGTGCAAACAAATATTCATATGACAATACGCGTGACGGCGTTCCTCACTATAGCTGACAGCCAAGCTAAGCCTTCCTCCCCGCCACCGCCGCTACCTTATACGAATGCGTGAGCCAGTAGAGCTTACGCATCGAGCGTTTCCATTTTTCCATGCCAAGGAACGGCACGAAGAAGCGGAAGAAATGCCGAGTAAACAGCGTGAACGGACGCTTGCGGATATGCGACCAGTAATTTCCGCCCGTAAGCTCGGCCCGCATGAGAATCGTCTGGCCGGAAAAGAGTGCGGCGAGTTCCTCCGGGTTCGGGCGGTACATGGTGTCGATGGGGTCGGCGTGGTAGTGGTAGCTCATCGGCACGGTGACGAAAAAGAGCCCCCCCGGCGGTAAAATCTCAAGCAAGCGCGCCACCAGCTTCTCGCGGTCGGTCACATGCTCCAGCATATGCGTGCAGATCACCGCTTTGGGGCGGCGCGCATGGATAGCGGCCAGCACGGCGTCGTCGAAAATATCGCCGCTGATATCCACCCCGTCACCCGCTTTTAAATCGGCGTGGATGATCCCGACGCCGCGATCTAAAAGCGGCCTGAACACCAGCTCATGCACGAACGGCTGTTTTTGCTCGCGGAATTCGCGGGTGGAGCTGCCGAGATTCAGCACGGGCGACAAATCGTCATTGCTGTAACGCGCCAGCGAATCGCGCAGCCATTCGGCGTCGCAGCGCATCATGGCTTTTTCTCCCCGTGCGTCAGCTCATACCATTTCGCCAGCCGTGCGAAGCGGGAAAACGCAAATAGCATGGCGTAATTAAAACCGCGCGTACCGCGAAACACATAGCCGCGAAGGAAATAGGCCTTGAAGAAATTCACGAAGAATTCGGCGTAGATACGCGGTGTGGCAACCCCCTGCCCGCGCCGTACCATGTCGTCGGCCTGCATGGCGGAGTAGCGGTTGACCTTGTCCAGCGCGTGGGTGAACGAACGGTACGAACGGTGCAAAACCGGCGCGGAAAGCGCTGCTGTGCGGCCCTCGGTGAGAATGACGGAATCGTGCACGGGGCTGTCGGAAAAACGGCCCTTGTCGCGGTGGTAAAGCCGCAGGCAGGTGTTTACCTGCGTGCGTTTCGGGATATCGCTTTCGCCGGGGAGGATGTGGCAGACGCGCATGGTGTAGCCGCTGTAATTTTCCGGTGTGCCTGCGAATACCGCGCGGATTTCTTCGGCGAGCGCCGGGCTTATGGCTTCGTCGGCGTCAAGGTTGAGCAGCCATTTATGGCGGCACTGGTCTTCGCCGAAGCGCTTTTGCAGGCCGTAGCCCGGCCACGGGTTGGTGAACACGCTTGCCCCGGCGTCGGTGGCGGCTTTCACCGTGTCGTCGCTGCTGCCACCGTCGACGACGACGATTTCATCCACCAGATCCCGCAGGCTGGCGATGGTGACGCCGATGCGGTCGCCCTCGTTCAGCGCGATAATGAATGCGGATATGGGTAGTTTGCTCATTGTGTACCGTGATGAAACCAACTAAATATGCAGTAAGGAGCGCCACATGCGGATTGTCAATATCATGTTTGCCAAAGGCGGCGGGGGCATCGAACAGGCCTTCGTCGATTATTGCCAGGGCCTGCGCGATCGCGGGCATGAGGTGACGGCGGTCATCCATCCGGGCGCGGTGGTGCAGAAACAGCTGGTGGCGCTGGGGATGCCGCGCATCGCCGTGCGCAATATCGCCCAGTGGGATTTCGTCGCTTCGTGGCGGTTGCGGCGGCATCTTCTGGCGCTGAAACCCGATATCATCATCGCCCATGCCAACCGCGCTTACGTGATGTCGCGGCGCGCGGCCAAAGGCCTGTGCCCGGTGGTGGGCGTGGTGCAGAATTACAGCACGAAGCGCTACACCGAGGCCGACGCCGTATTCACCACCACCTATGACCTGATCCGTCACCTCAAGGAGCAGGGCATCCCGGAAAACCGCATCCACCACATTCCCAACATGGTCGATTGCCATGAGCTTCCCTACCGCCACGAGCGGCGCGACCCGCCGGTGATCGGCGCGATGGGGCGTTTCGTGGCGAAGAAAGGCTTCGATGTCTTTATCTCGGCGCTCAGCCTGCTTAAAGACCGCGGCCAGGATTTCCAGGCGATACTCGGCGGCACCGGCGCGGAAGAAGGCAATCTCCGTCGTCAGGCGGAACTGGCCGGGCTGGACAGGCAGCTGACCTTCACCGGCTGGGTCGACGACCGGCGCGGGTTCTACCAGTGCATGGACGTATTCTGCCTGCCCTCGCTGCATGAGCCGTTCGGCATCGTGCTGCTGGAGGCCTTCGCGCACGGCGTGCCGGTGGTGACCACCGATTCTGAAGGCCCGAGCGAAATCGTGACCCCGAACTACGACGCGCTGATGGTAAAGAAAAACGAAGCAGAAGCGCTGGCGGGCGCGCTGTCACGGTTGCTGAAAGAACCCCATTTCGCCGATAATCTAGCCGCCAACGGCTTCGCTAAAGCCAAGATGCAGTATTCGATGGAAGTGGTGGCGGAGAAGATCGAGAAGGCGGTGGAGAAGATACTGGCGGGGTAGCTTCCCCCGTCATTGCGAGGAGCGCAGCGACGCGGCAATCCAGCTTAAAGCGCCGTGGGCGCGATATAGTAACTATACGTGCCATAGGCATGGCACTACTGGATTGCTTCGCTTCGCTCGCAATGACGGAGCGAATTTAGAGGGTTCTCAAAATTTCCGCAGCAGCGTTTTTCGGATCGTCCGCTTCCGTAATCGGCCTGCCGATTACCAGATAATCCGCGCCTTTTTCCAGCGCTTCTTTCGGGGTCATCACGCGCTTCTGGTCGCCCTTGGCGCTGCCTTCGGGGCGGATGCCGGGGACGACGAGGGTGAAATCCCAGCCGCATTGCTCGCGCAGGTTCGTGATTTCATACGGCGAGCAGACGACGCCGTCGAGGCCGCAGCTCTGCGCGAGGTCGGCCAGCCGCTTGACCTGCTCGCCCATGGTGTGGTTGACGCCGAGGATGGACAGGTCGTCCTGGTCGAGGCTGGTAAGCATCGTGACGCCGATGATCATCGGGCGGGCCTTGCCGGTGGTGTCGGCGACTTCCATCGAGGCGTCGATGGCTTCGCGCATCATGGCGCGGCCGCCGGAGGTGTGCACGGTCATCATGAACGTATCGATGCCCGCCGTGGCGCGGATGGCGCCGCGTACCGTATTTGGGATATCGTGGAATTTCAGGTCGAGGAAAATGGGCAGCTTGCGGCTGGTGATCTGCTGCACGCCCGCCGCGCCGTTGGCGGTGAAAAATTCCAGCCCGAGCTTAAGCGCGCCGACGCTGCCGGCTAAGTTCTTCGCCAGCGTTTTGGCGCTTTCGACCTCGGTGGTGTCCAGCGCGCAGATGATGGGGTTGCTCTTCATGTCGCCAGATAAAAGGAATTTTGTGCAAATGTCATGGGGATTTTACCAGCAGCAGGATGCCGAACAGCGCGAACAGGCTGCCGGTCGCGCGCTGCAGGCGGCGGCGCGCGAGGGGATTGCGCATCACCGAGGCCAGCCGCTGCCCGCCTGTGGCGTAGATCGTAAACCAGCTTATTTCCAGCACGGCGAAGGTGGCAAGCAGGATGAGCATCTGCGGCAATTGCGGCGATTCGGGGGCGATGAACTGCGGGAAAAACGCGGCGGCGAAGATGAGCGCCTTGGGGTTGCTCATTGCGACGAGGAAGCCCATGCGGAAGAGTTTCGCGGGCGTATGCGCCGTAGCCATTCCGTCCGTTTCCACCACCACCGGTGCGCGCCACGCCTGCACACCGAGATAAATCAGATAAAACGCACCGGCATAACGCAGCACGGTAAACAGCTCAGGGAAAAGCTGCAAGAGCGCTCCCACCCCCGCCACCGATGCACCGATTAGCAATACGACGCCGAGAAAACACCCCGCAGCGGTAAAAAACGTGCGTTTCAAACCATGCTCGATGCCGCTTTTCATCATCAGTAACATATTCGGCCCGGGCGAAGCGCAGATGAGGAAGGTGGCGAGTGCGAAGGTGGACCAGAGGGAGAGGGTCATAGATCAGAAGGCATAAGGTATAAGCGATAAGCGATAAGCGATAAGCGATAAGAATTATTTCCCTTATCCCTTATCGCTTATGCCTTATTACTTCAACTCATACACCGTATCCCCGCCCACCACAGTGCGGATCGCCCTGCCCTTGGTCGGCCAGTCGTCGAAGGGGGAGTTAAGCGACTTGCTGGCGAATTGCTTGGGTTCGATGGCCCATTCGCGCTCCAGATCGATGAGGGTGAGGTCGGCACGGGCGCCTTTTTTCAGGCGTCCGGCGGGGACGTGGATGATGTCGGCGGGTTTATAGGTCATGGCGGCGATGACGTTGCGAAGCGGCATGATACCTTTGTGGAAAAGGGTGAGCGACAGCGGCAGCATGGTTTCCAGCCCCACGATGCCATAGGCGGCACTGGCCAGCGGCACGTGCTTGCTTTCCTGGTCGTGCGGGGCGTGGTCGGTGGCGATGGCGTCGATGGTGCCGTCCCGCAGTCCTTCGATGACCGCGAGCCGGTCGCGCTCGGCGCGCAGCGGCGGGTTCATTTTGCTGAAAGTGCGGTATTCCAGCACGGCTTCGTCGGTGAGCGTGAAGTGGTGAGGTGCTGCTTCGGCGGTGACGCGCAGGCCTTTTTTCTTGGCGCGGCGCACGGCGTCGATGGCTTCGGCGGTGGAGATGTGGAGCACGTGGTATTGCCCGCCGGTAAGTTCGGCGAGGATGATGTCGCGCTCGACCATTACCGTCTCGGCGGCGTTGGGTGCGCCCGCCACGCCGAGCTGCGCGGAAATTTTGCCTTCGTTCATGCAACTGCCGCAGGAGAGGTTCAGATCCTCGGCGTGCTGCGCCACCGGTACGCCCAGCTCACGCGCATAGGCCAGTGCTTTGCGCATGACGCCCGCGTTCATCACCGGCAGGCCGTCATCGGTGAAACCCACCGCGCCTTCGGCGGCGAGCAGGCCCATCTCTGTGATTTCCTCACCTTTCATTGCCTTGCTGATGCAGGCATAGGTGCGCACGTTGACATAAGCCGATTCGCGGGCGCGCTTATGGATGAAAGCGACCAGCGCGATGTTGTCGATGGGCGGTTTGGTGTTGGGCATGCAGGCCACGGTCGTGACCCCACCCGCCGCCGCCGACCGGCTGCCGGTGGCGATGGTTTCCTTGTATTCCTGCCCAGGTTCGCGGAAATGTACCTGGATGTCGAGCAGTCCCGGCGTGAGCAGGTGGCCCTTGCAGTCGATCACCTCGATGCCGGCGGGCACGCCGTCATTAAACAGCGTCGGCCCGAAATCCGCGATGGCGTTGCCCTGCGTCAGCAGCGCGCCCTTAACGTCCAGCCCCGATTCGGGATCGAACAGCCTTGCGTTGATATACGCGACTTTTTTGTCAGGATTGTTCTGGTGGGTGGGAAGGGCGAAATGTTGTTTCAACGTAGGCCTCTCTGGTGATGGTATGTGCCATTGATGACAGAAAAATAAACGGCTTGCAACATGCGCTTAGGGCCCCGAAGCGGGGACATATAGCTCCCCTTTGAAGACACGCACCGCGCCGGTTACGTATTCCATAGGATAGGGTATGACGCGGTCGAAGCGGTAGGTGGTTTGCTCCGGACCGTAGGCAGCCACGCCGCTTGGGATAATGGCGGCGAAGCGCCGGAAGCTGATAGCGGTGCGTACCTGCCTGATGAGTTGCTCCCTGACCGGGGCCGTGGCTGGATGCTGCGAACGGAAAATATCGAGCGCGGCCATGCCCAGCGCGTAGGATTTCTTTCCCGCACGGGTTTGCACCCATTGCAGGTCGGGGGCGAATATATCACCTTCGATGCCAGATAACTCGCTCAGGAATTGCTCGCCGAGCGCGCGGTCTTCCTTCGTGGGGATCATTTTGAAGGGGTGGTAGCCGCTGAGAAGGACAAGGAACTGTACCAGAGCCAGCGAAGGCATGAGCCATGCTAAGAAAACACTGCCGCGCGCGGCACTGAGATAAGGCAAGAGGGCCAGCGCGGTAAACAGTGCCAATGCGGCGTGGACGGGCATGAGTACGTTTAAATAGCTGTAGGCATGGAGCCGCATGACGTATCCGCTGCCGATAAAACCGGCTGCCAGCGCGGCGTAAGCAAGTGCCATGCGCCGGTTGCTTCGCCAGCGGTTGCGCAGGAATACCAGCATCAGCGCACAGGCTACGCCAAGCGACATGAGCAGCGTTTTCCAGAAACCGAGGATGTGGCGCTCGTCGATGCCGTGGCCGGAGGGCACGGCAAACGCATAAAAGCTGAACCAGCCCCTGCTGCGGATTTCCAGCAGGGCGCAGCCGCATGCGATCAGCAATACTGCGAGGACGCTTGCGGTAAACGCTTTTTTCCTATCAATCAGCAGCCATGCGGCGAGGGCGGGCGCGATCATGATAATCGTCGATTGCTTGGTAAAAAACGCGGCCGCTATCAGTACGCCCGAAAGCACCGCATTAGCATGGAACAACGCATAAAGCCCTGCCAGCGACAGGAACAAAGCAAGGCTGTCCACGCGCGCCACGTCGAACCACCGCCCGCTTAAATGATAGGTGGCAAAAAACAGCGCTGCGGCGGTCATGCCGCTGGTCAGGCCACCCCCTTCCCTGCGCACCCATGCATAAAGCACCGCGCCGCTTCCAAGCGTGGCGATAAGCGACACCAGCCGTGCCGGGAAAAAATCAAGCCCGGTGATGTATGCTACGCCCGCGACGGCATAATAATAAAGCGGGGTGTAGATGAAGGGGACGAACTCGATGGAGGGTTCGACATATATTCCCTGCCCGTCCATGACGCGTGCCACGGTGTCGATTACATGCCCTTCCATCCATTCGATGTGGAAAGGATAGCCGAGGCTGCTGATCGCTATAAAAACGAAAATGCCGGTGAAAAAAATGAAAGCACTGAAAAAAGCATGGCCGAAGATGTGGCCGAAGATATTCATGCGCTCGCGGATAGCATCTCCAGCACGGCCTGCCTGACGGCCACGCCCATTTCGACCTGATCGAGGATGAGGCTGCGGTTTAAGTCGTCGGCGAGGCGGGTGTCGATTTCGACGCCGCGGTTGATGGGGCCGGGATGCATGATCAGGGCATCGGGCTTGGCGTATTTCAGCTTTTCCTCGTCCAGCCCCCAGAAGTGGAAATACTCGCGCACCGACGGGATGAAATTGCTTTCCATGCGCTCCATCTGCAGGCGCAGCATCATGATGATGTCGCAGTCTTTAAGCCCCTTGCGCATGTCGTAATAGGGGGTGACGCCTAAAGACTCGGGGAAGGCGGGCATGAGCGTGGGCGGCGCGACGATGCGCACCTCCGCGCCCAGCAGCGTCAGCAGTTTCATGTTCGAGCGCGCCACGCGGCTGTGGAGGATGTCGCCGCAGATGGCGATGGTGAGGCCCTCGATTTTATGTTTGTGCTGGAGGATCGCCAGCGTGTCGAGCAGCGCCTGCGTGGGGTGTTCGTGGCAGCCATCGCCGCCGTTGATGACCGAGCAGTTGACTTTGCGTGCAAGCAGATGCGGCGCGCCGGATTCCGGGTGGCGTACGGCGATGAAATCGGGGTGCATGGCGTTCAGCGTCATGGCGGTGTCGATCAGCGTTTCGCCTTTTTTTGCCGACGAGGTGGACACCGACATATTGATGACGTCGGCCCCGAGACGCTTTCCGGCCAGCTCGAACGAGGTGCGCGTGCGGGTGGAATTCTCGAAAAACAGGTTGATCAGCGTGCGTCCCTTGAGGATGGCGTGCTTTTTATCCGCCTCGCGGTTTTTGGCGATATAGCCCCTGGCTAAATCGAGGATGGCATACACGTCTTCGCGGGATAGCCCGTCGATGCCAAGCAAGTGCTTGTGTTTGAAACGGTAAGGCTTGTTTTTTTGCATGAGCGGCAGCATGGCCGGCAACATACAGGCTGTTTGGGATTTAAGCAAATAATATAGGTGACATAACGCGCGAAAACTCTATATTGGCCCGCATGAAACGCATATTTTTGTGGACGGGCCTTGTTTTTCTTGCGTCTTGCTCCGGCGGCCCCGCCGCGGTGCTCGACGGGCAGGATTTCCTTTCCAAGCTTGAAGGCCCGAAAGTTCCTACCGTTGCCGACACGATGACCGAATCCGCCAAAGCGGCGGAGGCGCAGGGCAACTTCGCGAAGGCCGCGCAAATCTACCAGCAGATGCTGCAAACCAAGCCGGAAAATAAAGACGCCCAGTTCGGCCTTGCCGACGCTATGCGCCGCAGCGGCGATTTCGACCGCGCCATCGCGCTCTACGACGACCTGATCAAAAAAGACGCCGCGCTGATCGCCGCCAAAGAAGGCAAAGGGCTGGCGCTCATGGGCAAGGGCGATTTCGAGTCCCCTACCCCGCTTTTCGAAGACGTGCTGAAAACCGACCCGAAACGCTGGAAAACCTTAAACGCGCTCGGCATCTTATTTACCACGCGCAACCTGCACACCGAGGCGCAGCAATATTTTAAAGAAGCGCTGAAGCATAACCCGAACGGCGTGTCGATACTCAATAATCTCGGCCTGTCGCAGGCGCTCGACCGCCAGTTCGAACCGGCGGCGGCAAGCCTCCTGAAAGCGTCGAGCCTGACGGGAGCGAACAGCCTTGAGCGCAAACGCGTCGATATGAACCTTGCGCTGGTCTATGCCATCGGCGGCAAGCTCGACGCGGCGCGCGACGTCACCGCGCAGTATTATTCGGGCGCGGCGCTCAATAACAATATGGGCCTCTACGCCCACCTCGCCAAAGACGACCAGCTCGCCCGCAGCTACCTGAACATGGCGCTCACCGAGAGCAAGACGTTCTATGAAAAAGCGTGGGATAACCTGCAATCCATCGACACCAATACGTCGTCGAGCGCCACCCCCGCCAAGCGCGTGAAGGTGGAAGAAGAAAAGCCCAAGACAAAAGAAGATAAGCCAAAGACGAAAAAAGAAAGCGCCAGGAAGAAAGCGCCCGAAAAAGAAATCAAAGATTCTACGCCCGTGGTTCCCAATCCCGCCGAGCTGATTGTCCCGGTGGAAAAAACCGGCAACGTCATGCCTCCTGCCGTACCCACGCCGCCGCCCTCGTCCAGTGAAAATGGCCTCGGCGCTATCATTGACGGCACCAAAGGCGACTAAGCCCTTTAGAATTTATCCGGCGTTTTTGCGCAGGCGTTCGCCCGCTTCCACTCCAAGCCTTTCGGCATCCTGCATATTTCCCTGAATCTCCACCCGCCCGTGAGCGCTGCCATCGGGTTCGGAAAGCAGGCCGTGGAAGTGAACTTTATCCCCCATGATGGCGGCATAACCGGCGATCGGGGTGCGGCAGGAGCCGTCCAGCACGCGCAGGAAGGCGCGCTCGCAGGTGACGGCGGCGTGGGTTTCCTTGTGGTCGAGCGGTG
>CAZBUX010000002.1:0-23518 GCA_964495185.1 uncultured Rickettsiales bacterium
ATGCTTTACCTGATATAATTATTTATCCAGCCCTTAAAATGGGCTTTCAATGGCACTTTATGCGAAGAAAACGCTATAGTCGCTGTTCGTACCAAAACCAAAATCTTTAGTTATATAAGCGGCAATTTTTCGTACATCTTCGTCCGAAAAGGCTTTGCATTCGATATGCAAATCGCCTGATTGAACTAATTTGCTCCAAATAGCCCTGGCGTGTTCATTGAAGCCGTCAATATCCGGCGTGGTAAGGGCAGCGTGATAATGTAAATTCGATTCTTTATGCTCAATGAATGCCACAAAACGAGTGCGTCTTTCGGAGGGTTTCTTATGAAAGTTCTGACCATGCAATTTTCGGTTTATCATCATGCCGAATAGCATCAGTTTGCTGATTGCCGATTCAATGCTGGTATCACCATGAAAATTGAAGTTAAACGTCACATAGTGAGTAAATCCGCTTTGAGTTATGTATTCCTCCCATTTTAAATGCTGTTTTAAGCGGGAATGGTAGTCTGTTATGTGTAAGGCCATCATTTTGGCTTCCTCGTTTGTAGAGCTATTTATTCGTGATTTCCGTCGTATTGCCAAAATGCACGAATTTTTGACGTTTATTTTGGCAATGCGATCTAGGTTGAGCGCGCTTACCGCGCTACTGTGCGGGCTTGTAAAAAGCCGTGCAAATCAGAAGTACGATATCTAACCAACCGCCCTACCTTCACATACGGAAGCTCGTAACGCTTGGCTGAGCGCCATATTGCGAGCGTGTGTTCTTCGATGCCTAAGAGTGTTGCTGCGTCTTTCGGGCTTAAAAGCGCCGATATATTTAGGGATAATTCTACGCCATTTTCTATCGTATTTGTCGCTGGCTTATTCTTGGTATTTTTACTCATATTTCAGTTCCTTATCGTTATCCCTCCTTACTTTTAAGAATAACAAATTCAGTCTGATAAAAGCAAAATTAAAATAACAAAAAATGTACTTTTATATGGCTCAATAAACGCACAATTACCCCTATGTAACAATGCGTTACATATAACACCTGTTTATGTTATATTGTATCTTCGAGGTTGAAAATAGGTTGAAATAAAGCCGGAGTGCTTTTCAGCAATCCGGCTAAGATATTGGTGGAGGAGGAAGGATTTGAACCTTCGAACGCTTACGCGGGCAGATTTACAGTCTGCTGCCATTGACCACTCGGCCACTCCTCCACAAAATCGGAGGCTTTGGGTAGCTAACCCTGTGGGTAAAGTCAAGCCTATTACCGGGTTGTCAAAACGGCCAAAACGCTGCTATACCATGAAAAACAGCGTGTTAATGTGGGGTCGGCATGGCGTTTCTGGCATTTTTAATGACGTTCGCACAGATGGCGGCGCTGCTTGGCAGCTACTGGATGCAGGAAAAGGCGATGTTCATGATGGTCGCCGTCTATGCCTCGCCGGTGTATCTGCTGATGAACATGTTCGGCGGCGACGGGTTCATCCTCGACGGGAATTTTCTTCTTATCAGCTTCTTCGTGTGGCACCTGCTGAAATACGCCTTCTTCATTCGCGCACGCATGGTCAGCGGCGCGGGCGGCCTATTCTGGACGGGCATCCTGCTCGAAGGCGCCTATCTCAGCATCTCGGGTTATTATTTAAACTAAGGGCTCTTTCCAGCGGTCTTTGTAGAACCACAGCGCGGTGAGCGAAGCGATGTTGCACAGCATCACATACCACGCAATCGAGGCGGGGTTCTGTGTTATTCCCAGCAGCCACTCGCAGATCATCGGCGCGGTGCCGCCGAAGATGGCGGCGGCGAGGTTGTAGGCGATGGCCATGCCGGTATAGCGCACCGAGGTCGGGAATAGTTCCACCAGCACCGCCGGGATAGGGCCGATGTAAAAGCCGAGTACCAGCGCGAACGCCGCCTGCGTAAGCCCGATGGTAAACAGCGAAGCGCCGGGCGAGAAATTAAGAAAGAGCGGATAGACCGCAATCATCATGATCAGCGCGCCTGCCGTCATTACGTGTTTACGCCCGAAGCGGTCGGCCAGCCACGCCGAGGGGAAATATGCAGCCAGCATGGCGAGCATGTTGAACGCGTTGAGCGTGAGCGCCTCCGGCATGGAAAGCGATAGCTGCTTCTGGCTGAAGCTGATGAAATAAATCGCGGTTAAATAAAACGGCATGGTCACGGTCATGTACATGGCGAAGCCCTGCAGCATCTGCCACGGGTGGCGCGTGAGGGCCTGCCGCACCGGCGTTTTGGAGAGATGACCGTCCTGCTTGGCCTGCTCGTAGACCGGGCTTTCGGCACAGTGCGTGCGGATATAAAACCCGATGAAGCCGATGACGATGCCGAGCAGGAAAGGAATTCGCCACGCCCACGCCTCGAATACCTCCGTGCCAAACACCGCCATGCAGCCCTGCGTGACCAGCAGCCCGAGCAAAAAGCCAAGATTCAGGCTGATGAGCGATGCCGATCCGGCGCGCGCGCGGCGGCCCGGCGGCGCGTGTTCGACGATGTAGGTGATGGAACCCGAAAACTCGCCGCCGAGCGAAAGTCCCTGCAGCAAACGGATAACGGTAAGCAATATGGGTGCGGCGATGCCGATGCTTTCATAGGTGGGCAGCAAGCCGATGCAGCCGGTGGGAATCGCCATCATCAGCACCGCGATCACCATCGCCTGTTTGCGCCCCCAGCGGTCGCCTATCCAGCCGAAGAGGATGCCGCCTAAGGGGCGGATGACGAACCCGGCGGCGAATACGCCGTAAGCGCCGATGAGTTTTACGGTGGCGTCGCCTTCAGGGAAAAACAGGCGGCTGATAAGCCACGCCATCTGGCCGTAGAGGGCGTAATCGTACCACTCCAGCCCGTTGCCGACCATGCCCGAGATGACGACTTTGCGCATCAGGATTTCCTTATGATTTCAGGTATATAGAGCCATAGCAAGATATGACGCCTGTGGCAATGGCGCAAAACAGGGCAAAAAACGGGGTGTTTATTTGGCTGGCAGGGAGGAGCCGCGATCCGTTTTTTTCTGCCGTGCTTTTTCCCCCCAAGATGCTTCCTGCTGCGCTTCAAACACGACGTTGATTCCGGCAGATTGGGGATGGACAGCCTTTGCCGTAGCGGCGATTTCAGCAGCTACCGATTCAGGCAGCAACCCCGCCTTTGCCAGTGCGGGCGCCACCACATCGGCGGGTTCTGCGGCGATGATGACTTCCTTCGACCCCGTATTGTTACGGCTGGGTTTGTTCGTAACTTTAATCCCGTCCTTTATCAAGGCCTCGCAGATAGCGTCCGGCTGGCCATTGTAATGAATATTCGTAACGGACTGATTAACGTAATCATGTTTGCCATCGCGTAGTGCTGCGGGCACGCCATCTTCCACAAGCTTCATAATCGGGCTGCCGGGTAAATCAATCGCTGCATTCAGCCATTCAGGCGGGGTTTCCAGCGCCATCATGCGCGCCCTGCCAGCATCCATACGGTAAGTGGTAATGGTCAGCGGCATTACGGAAGAAGGAAGCGTTCCGGTTTCTTTCATTTCACGATCGAGGATTTCCCATGCCAGACGCGCATCAAGCACAGCAATGCCCTGCTCGTCTAATGGCCTGCTTAATGCGACGGCTACCCGCGCCAGCAGCGAGCGCGGCTTTTCTTCGTTTCGCGCAGTGTCTATGATAACGGCGTGGTGATGGCTACGGCCATAACTTTCCGCTTTAAAGCCGTGCATCCCGGCAGCAGCAAGCTGCTTTATCGCAAGATCAGCCTGATCGGCATTGGCTACATGCAGGTTGACCTGCCCCGTTTCGAACGTGCCTTTTGAATCACGGGATTCATGATAGGAAATGCTTTTCACGATGCGTGAAACCGGCGACGTGCCTTCATCCCCATAATGGAGATTCATGTAATCGTCGTCTTTATCTATCTTAAATGCGATAGGCATTAACACACTCCTGAAAAATATATTCCTGAAACATCACGGCATTATGCCTGAAAACAAGAATTCCAAACATTAAGATTTAGTTAAATTTGCTTTATCTTTATTAATCATCTACTCAGGCCGCCCACCCAGCCATACTTTTTCACCTTTTTTCCGCTCGGAGTCGGATTTAAGCTGGCCGCAGGCGGCGTAAATATCCTGCCCGCGGGTGGCGCGGACGGGGGAGGAATAGCCGCCGTCGTTGACGATTCTGGCGAAGGCGTGGATGCGGTTGCCCGATGAGCATTCATAGGGCGCGCCGGGCCACGGGTTGAAGGGAATGAGGTTCACTTTGGCAGGAATGCCTTTGAGCAGGCGTACCAGCTCGTGCGCGTCGGCGTCGGTGTCGTTCACACCTTTGAGCATGACGTATTCGAAGGTGATGCGTCGCGCGTTGTTGGCGGCGGGATAGTTGCGGCAGGCCTGGAGCAACTCGCTGATCGGGTATTTCTTGTTGAGCGGTACGATCTCGTCACGCAAATCGTCGCGCACGGCGTGCAGGGAAATGGCGAGATTGACGCCGAGCTCCTTCCCGCATTTTTCAATCATCGGCACCACGCCCGAGGTGGAAAGCGTGATCTTGCGCTTGGAGATGGCGATGCCCTCGCCGTCCATGATAATCATCAGCGCGCGCGCCACCTGCTCGAAATTGTACAGCGGCTCGCCCATGCCCATCATGACGATGTTGGTGAACAGGCAATCCTCGCGGCGCTGGTTCCATTCGCCAAGCCCGTCGCGCGCGACCATCACCTGGTTGATGATGTCGGCGGCGGTTAAATTGCGCACGAGCTTCATGGTGCCGGTGTGGCAGAAGGTGCACGACAGCGTGCAACCCACCTGCGACGATACGCACAGCGCGCCGCGATCTTCTTCGGGGATGAATACGGTTTCCACACGGTTGCCGTCGTTGAATTCGAGCAGCCATTTGCGCGTGTGGTCGAAAGATTTCAGGTCTTTGCTGATCTTCGGGCGCTCAAGCGTGAAATGCTCCGCGAGCTGCTCCTGCTGTTTCTTGGCGATGCTCGTCATCTGCGTAAAATCAGTGGCGCCCTTCACATACACCCATTGCCAGATTTGCTTGGCGCGGAACGCCTCGAGCCCAATGGCTTTCAGCTTTTCGGTGAGCTCTTCGCGGGTGAGGCCGATGATGGGGGTCTTGCTCATACTTCCAGCCGGTAGCCGTTTTCCGTCACCGCGATCGCGTGCTCGTCGCCCAGTTCCTTGAATTTAGCGCGCAGGCGGTAGATATGCGTTTCCAGCGTGTGGGTGTTGATGTCGGGCTCCATGCCCCAGACGGTTTTGAGCAGCTCCTCGCGGGTGATGCCTTCACTGGTCAATGACAGGAGGAGCCTTGCTTCCTTATCGGTCAGCACCGCCGATTTTCCCGACGGCACATGGGTAAGCTCACGGTGTACCTGCGAGAACACATAGTCTTTGCCGAAAGACGCCGTGCCGCTTTGCAGCAGGTTTTCAATTTCAGCAAGCAGTTCCCACAGTTTCAGCGGCGCCCTGCCCGCAACCGACAGCACCGGCGCGACGTATTCCCCGCGCAGGGTTTCGCTGGTGACGACAAGCGCCGTGTTCACCGGAATCTGCTCCGGCGTTTCAGCGACTTCCACCATGACGGCAAGCTCGCGGCGCGCATGCTCGGCCACGACGGCGGCAAAATCGCCGTCTTTGCTGATAATTGCTATGATATTTTCCCCGGACATCGCCGAAATCCCTTAATTTCCGCGAGAATTTGTAGTATGGATTGGCCGATATAACAACCCAAGAATGGTTTAATGGTAAAAAAACAACCAGATACGGAAGATTTTACCGTCGCCGCCGAACGCGCCGTCGATGAGCTGCGCCGCCAGCGCGGGGTGGTGGTGCATGCGGGCGATGGCGCGCGGGCGTTTTTCCCCATTGAATTCCTTGATGAAAACCTGCTGGCCCAGCTGCGCGGTATGCGCCTGCGGGCGGTTATCACGGGCGGACGGGCGAAAAGCCTCGGTATTTCTGATGACCGGCACACGCCGGTGGTGCTGGACGCATCCGGGCTCGACCTCGCGCAGTGGCTTTCCCTCGCAGACCCTGTGGCGGAAAACGCCGCCCTGCCCCCGCTGAAACCTGAGCCCGCCGACACCGCCTGCCGCCATACGCTCACGCTGGCCAAGCATGCCTCGCTGCTGCCGGCATTGCTCATGATCGAGATCGATGCAGGCGAACCGCCGCGTTCCTGGCATACCATCACCGAAGCGCAACTGGCGCGCTACATCGCCGAGCCGCAGATGGACATACTACCGGCAGCGCTGGCGAAACTACCCATCGAAGGCGCCGAGCAGGCAAGAGCATTCAGCTTCCGCGCGCGCCACGGCGCATCGGTGCATCTGGCACTGGTTGTCGGCGATATCGGCGACAATCCGCTGGTGCGCGTGCATTCGTCCTGCGTCACGGGCGATATCCTCGGCAGCCTGCGCTGCGATTGCGGCGACCAGCTGGCGCTCGCGATGGCGGAAATCATCGCCTCAGGCAGCGGTATACTACTTTACCTGCATCAGGAAGGCCGCGGCATCGGCATCGTCAACAAGCTGCGCGCCTACACGTTGCAGGAGCGCGGCGTCGACACTTACGATGCCAACATCATGCTGGGCTTCGAGGAAGACGAGCGCGATTTTTCCATAGCGGCGGGAATACTTTCCTATTTCGGCGTGAAGCGTGCGCGGTTGCTTACCAATAATCCGCTGAAGATCGAAAATCTGGAAAAATACGGCATAAGCATAAGCGAGCGCGTGCAGCTTATCGCCAAATCAGGCCGCCATAACCATGCGTATATGGAAACCAAGGCCAAAAAATCGGGGCATTTGTTTTAGTTAGGCGATAGCGAAGAATTATTTTTTCTTTTCGTCTTTCGCGGCCTTTTCATTCTTTTCGATGATATTGATCAGGTCGCTGCCGAGACTGGTTTTTTCGGCGGGACTATCTTTCTTTTCATCTTTCTTCACTTCCTGTTTCGGCCAGGCGCATTCGTCCTTTTTCCAGGCACCGATATCGCCGTCGAAATTGACTTCCTTCCATTTAGGATGACCGTTTTGTTTGAGCAGCGGCAGGTCACCACGCATCGCCTTGGCGAGCGCTGAGAGCTTTTCACAGCGCTTCTTCGCACCGGAGAAGTCGTACGAGACGAACACCGCCTGCACGGCGATGGTCTTTACGTCTTCATTCACGAAGTTGTAATCAGCCCTCGTGATGTCTGCGGGTTTGTATTCTTCCAGCATGCGCGGGCTGTTCATCGGCAGGAAGTGTACCTGCTCGAGCATCGGTGCGTATTTCTGGTTTTCCGGCAGCGTCAGGTCTTCGAGATTCTTAAACAGGCGCACCGGCTTGCCCGCGACGAAGATCACCGCGTCCAGCTCGCCTTTAAGCACCAGCACCACGCCCTGCGCGGGCGAGATTTTACGGGTTTCGGCGGGGACCACATCCATCATGGAAAACAGGTTGATCGAGGTCAGCATGTTACCGCTGCCGTCTTCACCGATAGCGACACGCTTGTTCTGTAAATCGGCAAAACTCTTGATGTCCTTACGCGCCAGCACGTGCACTTCTTCGTTATAGAACGGAAAGATCATGCGCAGGTGATCGGCCATACGGATCGAATCGGGGCTCTTGGAACGGCTGAGGAAACCAAGCACGTCCGACTGCACGATGCCAAGCCCGGCATTTTCGCTGCTATTGATGCGCTTAATATTGTCGATGGAACCTTCCGAGATTTTTACGTCGATGGGGATGCCGACCTTTGCAGCCGTGGTGGCGATATCTTTTCCGAAAGCATAATAGGTGCCGGTCTTGGGGCCGGTCACGATGCCGATAGCGCTTTCGGCGGCATGCGCGGAAAAAGAGGATGTGAAAAGCGCGGCCAGCGCCAGTATAGCGACGGCACGCAGAAATCTGCAGGTCATAGTAACTCCGGGCAATCGTTAATATTTGCTAATGATCGAGAGTAGTTCCCGGCCCGCTTGCTTGTCAACCTTAGAAATGCTTTCGATTTCGCCGGGAGCCCTGCTGGCAGCAGGGATTTTCGCCATCTGCCCGACGATCGCCTCATCTTTTCCTTGAATTACAATAGTGTTTTGCTGAAGTGGCGACGCTTCCGCCTCGGAAATGCTGAGCGGCGATACATCCGCACGCATCGGCTCGATGTGTACCTTGCCGCCTGCCTCCTGACGCTGGGCGTGCAACGCCGGCCCGGGACTACCGATGAGCGCGGCAAAGGTAATGGCGGCCAGCAATGCCGCTGCCGCCGTCAAAACGAACCATCCGGCCCTTTTTTCCGTTACACGCGTTTTCCTGGCGCCCTGACGGGCGGGTTTAGCGGGAAGCCGGTGAATCTTGGGCTTGGACATGGAAGCAGCCATCATCGAGGCACTCTTCATAGGTCAAAATTCTATATCCACAGCCTAGTACATAGGCAGTTTCGGGTAAATTTACAATCCGAAACCTATTCTTTTTTTGAGCATGCGTTGCGAACGCGCATAATTTCCTTTAAGAACTTGTTTCATGTCGTCAAATCTCGATTCCTTATGCCGTCTCCTTAAGCAGGCGCGCACGCTCGGCGCCGACGCCGCAGACGCCGTGCTGTTCGAAACGGTCGATCTCAGCGTATCCGAACGGCTTGGCCGCGCGGAAGGGATCGAGCGTTCCGAAAGCAAAGGCATAGGCCTGCGCGTCTTTTCAGGTAAAAAGCAGGCAAGCGTCTCCACCACCGATACCGGCGAGGCGGCGCTTGCCGAACTCGCCGCCCGTGCGGTGGCGATGGCCAAGGTATCGCTTCCCGATCCCGACAGCGCGCTCGCGCCCCCCGCGCTTCACCCCAAAACCATTCCCGACCTCGATTTGTTCGATGCCGAGGAACCATCGGCGCAGTGGCTGCGCGAGCAGTGCAAGACATGCGAGGACGCCGCGCGCTCAGTGCCTGGCATCACCAATTCCGAAGGCGCCGATGCGCATTACAGCAGTAGTCGCGTGAGCCTTGCGATCGCCGGCGACGGCATCGATTTCGCGCAGAGTTACCCCACAAGCCATTTCTCGCTGTCGGTTTCGGTGGTTGCGGGCGAAGGCACGGGCATGGAACGCGATTACGATTTCACCAGCAGCCATTTCCGCAGCGACATGGCCGCGCCGGAAGTCGTAGGTAAAGAAGCCGCCGCGCGCGCGCTGAAACGATTGAACCCGCGCAAGGTGTCGTCGTGCAACGTGCCGGTCATTTTTGATCCGCGCGTCAGCCGTAGCCTGCTTTCCACGCTGGCAGGCGCCATTTCCGGAACTTCCATCGCCCGCGGTTCGAGCTTCCTGAAGGATTCGATGGGCAAAACGATTTTTCCCGAAAACGTCACCATCACCGACCATCCGCATATAAAGCGCGGACTCGGCTCGCGGCCCTTCGACGCCGAGGGCGTCGCCAACCGAAAAATGAACCTGATAGAGAACGGCGTGCTGAGAACATGGCTGCTCGACGTACGCACCGCGCACAAGCTCGGGCTTGCCCCCACCGGCCACGCCACACGCGGTATGGGCTCGCCGCCATCGCCGTCATCCAGCAATCTCTACATGGAGAACGGAAACGTTTCGCCTGCGGAACTGATCGCTGGAATTAAAAACGGATTTTACCTCACTGAAACCTTCGGCATGGGCATCAACACCGTCACCGGCGATTACAGTCAGGGCGCAGCCGGGTTCTGGATCGAAAACGGCGAACTCGCCTATCCCGTTTCCGAAATCACCATCGCAGGACGTCTTTCGGAGATGTTCGCTTCGGTCATCCCCGCGAACGATCTTGAATTCCGCTACGCCACCAACGCGCCGACTCTGCTCATCGAACGCATGACGGTGGCAGGAACATGAGGGCCATGAAACGCGAAAGCCATAACGCCATGCCGCTGATCCGGCGCCTGCTGCGCGAACATATCGCGCCGTACCGTAAACAAATGCTGCTTGCCATCCTGTGCATGATGGTCGTGGCGGCGGCCACCGCCGGGCAGGCATGGCTGATACAGCCCGCGATGGATAAGATATTCATCCATAAAGAGCGCGACATGCTGCTGCTCATTCCGCTGGCCGTATTGCTCGCTTCTTTCATCGGCGCGGCGGCAAATTACGGGAATACGTTTTTCATGCGCTTCGTCGGCCAGAAGCTGGTGGCCGATATGCAGAAGCGCTTGTTCACGCATCTGATGAAAAGCGATATCGGCCTTTTTTACGAGCAATCCTCGGGGCGTCTGATCGCGCGCTTTACCAACGATATCAACCTCACGCGCAACGCCTTCACCAACGTGCTTACCGCCATGGTCAAGGGCGCGCTGACCACTTTATTCCTTACCGGCGTCATGATTTACCAGAATCCCACGCTATCGTTTGTCGCTCTTATGGTGTTTCCGGTCGCCATCCTGCCGCTGATCCGGCTGGGCAAGCGCCTGCGCAAGATTTCCGGCAACACTCAGTCGCAGATCGGCGAACTCACCGCCACGCTTCATGATATCTTCGACGGCATCCGCACAGTCAAATCTTATAACCGTGAAAACTTCGAAGCCCGGCGCGCCGGAAACATCATCGACACGCTCTCGCGACTATATCTCAAAAGCGCGCGCGCGCAGGCGGCATCGTCGCCGCTGATGGAAGTCTTAAGCGGCATATCGATCGCGCTCGTAATCTGGTATGGCGGGCTGCAGGTCATGAACGGCGAAACCGAGGCCAGCGCGTTTTTCTCCTTCATCGCCGCTTTCCTGCTCGCTTACAAACCCGTGCGCTCGATGAGCGGCGCCAACGGCACCTTGCAGGAAGGTCTCGCTGCCGCCAGCCGCCTGTTTACCGTACTGGATACGCCTCCCACCATCGCCGACATACCGGGCGCCGCTGAACTAAAAATAGGCAAAGGCGAAATTCATTTCGATAACGTAACATTTTCCTACGCGCCCGGCGCCGCCGGGGTACACCATGCCAGCCTACATGTGCCCGCGGGGAAAACCGCGGCGCTGGTAGGGCTTTCCGGCGGCGGCAAATCGACGCTGATGAATCTTCTGCTGCGGTTCTACGAACCGCAGGGCGGGCATATCCGTATCGACGGGCAGGACATCCACGACGTCACTCTCTATTCCCTGCGCGACGCGATGGCGTTCGTGCCTCAGGAATCCATGCTTTTCGACGACACGGTGCGCGCCAACATCGCCTACGGGCGCGACGGCGCCAGCGACGATGAAATCGTGGCGGCCGCAAAAAACGCGGCCGCCGACGATTTCATCCGCGCCCTGCCGCAAGGCTACGACACCATGATCGGCTCGCACGGCGTACGTCTTTCGGGCGGCCAGCGCCAGCGGCTCGCGGTAGCCCGCGCCATGCTGAAAAACGCTCCCATCCTGCTGCTCGACGAAGCGACGTCTTCACTCGATAACGAGTCCGAACGCAGCATTCAGGACGCGCTGAAAAAACTCATGCACGGGCGTACCACGCTCGTGATCGCGCATCGCCTGAGCACCATCGTCGGCGCTGACGTAATCTATGTGGTCGATAGCGGTCGCATCATCGAAAGCGGTACGCATCAGTCGTTAATGGCGCTGGGCGGTAAATACTGCCAGCTTTATTCCCAGAATTTCGATTTCGTTACTACCTCCTAGGCATGAACCTGCGCAGAAAACTCCTGAAGCATCCCACGACGCAGCGTTTTGCGGCGCGGCTGCTTTCGACCTACATCCGGCTGGTATACGTCACGAGCCGCAAAATCTACAACGTAGCTCCCGGTGCGGCGGCCTACCTGAACGGCGAGAAAAGCGGCATCTTCGCCTTCTGGCACGGGCGCATGATGATGATGCCGACCATCTGCCCGCCCAGGCGTAAAATGCGCGTGCTGATCTCACACCATAACGACGGCGTGCTGATCTCAAGCGTCATCGGGCATTTCAATCAGGCGACCATCAGTGGCTCCACCAGCCGCGGCGGCCGCGAGGCTGTTATGGAAATCATCCGGGCGCTGGAAGCGGGCGACAATATCAGCATCACCCCCGACGGCCCGCGCGGCCCCGCACAGCTTGCCAGCAAGGGAACCACCAGCATCGCGCGCTGGTCGGGCAAACCGCTGCTGCCGGTGACGTTTTCTGCAACCCGCCACAGGCGCCTGAAAAGCTGGGACGGTTTTTTTCTGGCGCTTCCTTTTGGCCGGATTGAATTTTTCGTCGGTGAGCCTATAGTGGTGCCGCAGGATGCCGACAAACAGGTCGAGGAAACGATGCGCCTTACCTTCGAGCAGGCGATGAATACGCTGGTAACCCAAGCCGACGGCGCGGCGCATGGATAAGTTGTACCGCGCCTTCAGCATCGCGTTTTCACCCTTCGTGCCGCTATGGCTCACATGGCGGAAAATAAAAGGCAAGGAAGACAGTTCGCGCTTCCACGAGCGCTTCGGCATCGCCTCCGCCCCGCGTCCGCGCGGCACGCTGGTCTGGCTGCATGCAGCCAGCGTCGGCGAAGCCAACTCAGTGCTGGCGCTGATCGGCAAGATGAAGGAACGCTTCCCCACCCTACACATCCTGCTTACCACCGGCACGGTGACTTCGGCGCAGCTCATGACGCGGCGGCTTCCCAAAGGCGTCATCCACCAATACGTGCCGATCGATACGCCGGAAGCCACCGAGCGCTTCATGCGCTTCTGGCGGCCTGATATCGCGCTATGGGTTGAATCGGAGTTCTGGCCGAACCTCGTAAAATCGGCCAATGACTGGGAATGCTTCATGGGCGTGATCAACGCCCGCATGTCGGGCCGCTCGTTCGCGTTCTGGAAACGCGCGCCGGCGTTCATCCTGCGCATGCTTTCGTGCTTCAATTTCATCTTCGCCCAGAGCGAAAACGACAGGACGCGTCTGCAGGCGCTCGGCGCTCATGACGTCGAATGCCTGGGTAATATCAAATACGATTCCGAGCTCCTGCCCTGCGATGAGAATGAATTGCTCGCCATCAGGAACGCCGTCGGCGAACGTCCCGTCTGGCTTGCCGCCAGCACGCATCCGGGCGAAGAGGAAATGATCGTTCAGGCGCAGAAACTGCTCTCCGCCACGCGCGCCGGGTTGCTCACCGTCATCGTCCCGCGCCATCCCGAGCGCGGCACTGAAATCGCCGTGATGCTTGCGAAAACTCATGCCGTGTCGCTACGCTCGCGCAAAGAGCCCATTACGGCAAAGACGGCGTTTTACGTCGCCGACACGCTCGGTGAACTCGGACTGTTTTACCGCCTGTGCGACATCGCTTTCATCGGCGGTTCGCTGGTGGAGCATGGCGGACAAAACCCTCTGGAAGCGGCACGGCTTTCCTGCGCCGTGCTCATGGGGCCGCACACCGAAAATTTCCGCGACATCTATCAGGACATGGAGCGCGAACGCGCCTGCCTGCGCGTAAAAACGCCGGAAAATCTCGCCGCACAGGTCGATATGCTGCTTAATAACCCGAGCGCCGCGCAAGCGGTGCAGTCTATGGCGCGGCATTGGGTGGAAAACCAGTGCGGCGCGTCCGACCGTCTGCTCGATGCCATCGGGCCCATTTTCGGGCCGACGAAAAAATCCTCATGAAAACGCCAGCGTTCTGGCAAACGCGCAACCTGCTTTCTGGCCTGCTGGTACCGGTTTCGCTTGTGTATAATGCTGTCGCCGGCTGGCGGCGCGGTACCGTGACACCGGAAACGCTTTCCGTACCGGTCATATGCGTGGGCAACCTGATCGCAGGCGGCGCAGGAAAAACGCCGACGGCGCTTTATATCGGCCACATGCTCAAGCAAAAAAACATCCGTGCGTTTTTCTTAAGCCGCGGTTATGGCGGCAGCGAGGAAGGGCCGCTGCTGGTCAATCCGCGCCTACATACCGCGCGCGATGTCGGCGACGAATCGCTGCTCCTGGCGAGTGTACTGCCCACCATCGTCGCACGTGACCGTAAAACGGGCGCGCAGTTCGCGCTGGTACAGGGCGCGAAAGCCATCGTCATGGATGACGGTTTCCAGAACGCCGCCATTGCGAAAACGCTGTCGCTGCTTATCATCGACGGCACGATCGGCATGGGCAACGGCAGGTATATCCCGGCCGGGCCGCTTCGCGAATCGCCCGAATCGGGTTTTTCACGCGCAGATGCGGTGATCGTCGTCAACGCTCCCAAAGAGATCGCCGGGCTTCCGGCCGATAAGCCCGTCCTTCACGCAAAAACCCTACCGGCGGATGCGGCACAGGCATTAACGGGAAAACGCGTGCTGGCCTTCTGCGGACTGGCATGGCCGCAGAAGTTCTCCGCGACGCTGGCCGCGCTCGGCGTCGATGTCGCGCAGTTCGAAACCTTTCCCGATCACTATCATTACAGCGACGCCGATATCAGGAAACTCGCCACGAAAGCCGAAGCGCTTGACGCCATCCTCGTTACCACAGCGAAGGACGCGGTGCGCCTGTCCCCTGCCTGGCGGTCTCGTGTGAATGTGGTGGATATCGCGCTGGTCTTTAATGAACCGGGGCAGATGGAAACGTTGCTCGACGAGGCTCTGAAGTCCGCATGAAAAAGTTACGCCTGATCGCCGAAGCCGCAGGGCTCAAATTATTATTCATAGCATTTCGTACCATGCCGCTGGATACCGCGTCATGGTTCGGCGGCTGCATAGGACGCGCTATCGGACCGTTCATGAGCGCGCATAAGACTGCGGAAAAAAACATCCAGGCCGTTTTCCCCGATATGTCTGCGACGGAGCGACACGAAATCCTTCGGAACATGTGGGACAATCTCGGGCGGGTTGCCGCTGAGCTGCCGCATCTGCCCGGCGAAAAGCTGCTCGAACGCACAAAGCATTCAGGTGCTGAGAATATGCAGCCGCCGGAAAAAGCGATGTTGTTTTTCTCCGGCCATCTGGGCAACTGGGAATTGCTCCCAACGCTCGCCGGCCGCCACGGCAAGCAGGTGACCCTGGTGTACCGCAAGGCCAATAATCCCTATGTTGACGAAATGATCGTGGCTTTACGTGCATCGCACGGCACGAACATGTTTCCCAAGGGCCCGCGCGGCGCGGTGAAAATGGCGCATGCGATCAAGGGCGGCGACTCGATCGCACTCCTCATCGACCAGAAAATGAACGACGGCATCGCCGTGCCTTTCTTCGGCCGCGAGGCGATGACCGCACCGGCGGTGGCGCATCTGGCGCTGCGCTACGATTTACCGATCATACCCACGCGCGTGGTGCGCACCGGCGGTGCGCATTTTGAAGTTCGTGTATCACCCCCGCTGGTGTACGAAAAAACCGGCTCGCTCGAAACCGATACGCTCGCCATCATGACCGCGATCAACAGAATGCTCGAATCATGGATACGCGAATATCCCGAGCAATGGTTCTGGGTACATAAGCGCTGGCCGATAGCAAACTGACTTTAGTTTGCTATACCGGTACTCCCCGAAAGGGCATAAAAATGCGTCAGCATTTTTTGTTAATTATAATTTGGTGACTCTGATTTCGCCGTCGCTGAAGGTGAGCGATAATTCGCGAGAGTCTTTCGCCTGCGCCGCCGAGCTTACGAGCTTTCCGCTATTGTCGCGCACCAGCGCGAAACCACGTTCCAGCACGCGCTGGTAGTTGACGCTCTCAAGCAGCGAGGAAAAATTTGCCAGGCGTTCCTGACGCGCTTCGAGCAGGCGCGCAATCGTCGCCTGCATGCGCTTGTTCCATTCCTGCAGGCGTTCATCGAGCGTTTTAAGTTCCGTCCGCAACACCTGAGGGCGTAACGCGGCGGAAAGCACGTTCAGCTGCTGTTCCTTGCGCGCCACCGTGGCAGGCAGCGACTGCATAAGGCGCTCGCTCCAGTCGTCAAGGCGCTGCATGGCGGTTTCCAGAAGCTGCACCGGCTTCGGCAATCCGCGCGCGAGGCCATCCAGCCGTTCCGTTCGCTGCAACAATGCGCGCTGCGCGGCGGTGGCGAGGCGCATATCGAGCTGCCGCACGGCAAGCCACAATTCCTCGCGCACGGGCACGGCCATTTCAGCGGCGGCGGTAGGGGTCGGCGCACGGCGGTCGGAGACGAAATCGATCAGCGTCGTGTCGGTTTCATGGCCGACGGCGGAAATAAGCGGGATACGCGAATCGGCGGCGGCGCGCACGGTGATCTCTTCGTTGAACGCCCACAAATCCTCGATCGATCCGCCGCCGCGCGCGACGATAAGAACATCGGGTTTGGGGATTGGGGATTGGGGATTAAGGGAGTTGAAGCCGTCGATGGCAGCGGCGATCTGCTCCGCCGCCCCCTCCCCCTGCACCGGTACCGGCCAGACGATCACATGTACCGGGAAGCGGTCTTCGATACGGTGCAGTATGTCGCGGATGACCGCGCCCGTCGGCGAAGTGATGACGCCTACCACCTTCGGCATGAAAGGAATCGGTTGCTTGCGCGAATCGGCGAACAGGCCTTCGGCCTCCAGCTGCTTCTTGCGCTTTTCCAGTATGGCCATGAGCGCGCCCACGCCCGCGGGCTCCATATGGTCGATGACGATCTGGTAGGAGGATTTGCCCGGATAGGTGGTGATTTTGCCGGTAGCTATGACTTCCAGCCCATCCTCAGGCTTAAAGGCGAGCTTACCCGCCGTACCACGCCACATGACGGCGTCGATCACCGACTGGTCGTCCTTGAGGCGGAAGTAGACATGGCCGGAAGTTGCCTGCTTGAAACCCGAAATCTCGCCCCGGATGCGCAGGCGGCCGAAATGGTCCTCGACCATGCGCTTGATCGACTGCGATAATTCGCTGACGGAATAGACCGGCTGGTTGTGGTTGAAGTCTAAGGCGGGATCGGGCATAAGCGGGAGATTAAAGGATACGCAATACTATGGCAAACGTTCTGGTAATCGGTTCCGGCGGCAGGGAGCATGCGCTCAGCTGGCGGCTTAAAGCTTCGCCGTCAGTGCAAAAGGTATATTGCGCGCCTGGCAATGCGGGTATTGCGGAAGATGTTACATGCGTTACGCTTGCCTCGCCGCAGGCGATTATCGATTTTTGCAAGGCTAACGCCATCGGCCTCGTCGTGATCGGGCCTGAGCAACCGCTGGTGGAAGGCCTGGCCGATACGCTGGACGCTGCCGGTATCGCGGTATTCGGGCCGGGCAAGCTTGCCGCGCGGCTGGAAGGATCGAAGGGATTCACCAAGGAGATTTGCCGCAAATACAATATCCCCACCGCCGCTTACGGCTTCTTCACCGATGCGGGAAACGCCAAGCGGTTCTTGGACGGCAAGTCCTACCCCATCGTCGTGAAAGCCGACGGGCTTGCAGCCGGCAAGGGCGTAATTATCGCAGAAAACCGCAGACAGGCCGAGAATGCCGTCGACGATATGTTCTCCGGCCAGTTCGGTGAAAGCGGCAAGTCGGTGGTGATCGAGGAATTCATGGAAGGCGAGGAAGTGAGTTTCTTCGCCATTACCGACGGCGACACCGCCATCGAATTTGGCTACGCGCAGGATCACAAACGCGCCTATGACGGGGATAAAGGCCCCAACACCGGCGGCATGGGCACATACGCCCCCGCCGCCATGATGACCGAGGCGCTACGCGCGCAGGTGATGAACGACATTATTTTCCCGACCGTCGAAGCGATGAAAAAAGAAGGCTGCCCGTTTCGCGGCGTGCTTTTTGCCGGGCTGATGCTCACGAGAGAAGGCCCGAAACTTCTTGAATACAACGCCCGCTTCGGCGATCCCGAAACGCAGGTGCTGATGGCAAGGCTTGAAAGCGATCTCTACGCTGCGCTGCTCGCATGCGCTACCGGCGGGCTGGATAAGGTAAAGATTTCCTTCCGCCGCGATGCCGCCGTCTGCGTGGTGATGGCATCGAACGGCTATCCGGGCGCTTATGAAAAAGGCTCGGTGATCAAAGGCATCGAAAAAGCCAACGCCTTACCCGGCGTCAAAGTCTTCCATGCGGGCACCGACAAACGCGGCGACGACATTGTCGCTGTAGGAGGAAGGGTACTGGGTGTTACCGCCTTTGGCGGCAGTGTCGCGGAAGCGCAATCTAACGCCTATCGCGCGGTCGATGCTATCGACTGGCCGGGCGGATTCTGCCGGCGGGATATAGGCTGGCGCGGACTGAAATAGCCCGCGCCAGATAAAGCGAATTATGCCTGACGAACGTTTTTCAGACCAGCAAGCGCTGCTGCCGGAATAGACGGGGTGGAAAGACCGCCCGTCGTGAGCGTTTCGGTTTCCGGAGAAGAATGGGTAACCTGCACAATTGGTTTATCCTGCTCTTTGACATCACGGCGAGCTTCAGTTTCAATTACAGATCCACGTTCCGGGCTTTTGTTATATTCATCACGCAATTTATCCAGTGAATCCTGCGGAATATAATAACTGTTTCCTACCGGAGCTTTTTGCAGTTCTACTTCAAGAGGCTTGTTCAAATGAACTAGTTTCGTAACTTGGTTATTATCGTCAATTTCGAAAGTGGTATACACCTTCATTATTTTCTGCTCGGAAGCTACGTCACCGGGCTGGCCATTTTCAATGGTTCCCATGAAAACCCGTTGGTTGGAATTTCCTGCTTCATATCTCGTAGGGCCTCCTGCAGCGTCGCTCTGCACTAGAAAAACCATTTTACTTTTGTCGTTACCTACGTGATTTTCAATCAGCGTCGATTCTCTTTCTGACAACAAAAGCCCTTGGTAGGCATGGCTGCTTTTAAAGCTGTCATACAAAAAAGGACCTTCGTATACTTGCTTGCTGTCTTTTGAAAGAATGCTATTTGACGGAAGAAATATGCCGCTTTCGTTTGCATTAGTTTCTTTTTGTAAAAAATTTTCAACACCCATAAGAAATCCTCCTTATTTTCAGTTTATAATTATCACATCGTTTTTTTGCCGATTTCGGCTGTTCCCCAATATAAAAGTAGGGGTGATGTTAACATGGTGTCTGTTTTACCTGTATGAAACATTTGTTACAATCGATATTAACCATTTAATCGGCTGCAATATAACAACTATATTGCTTTTCTTATAAAATCAGGGATTTGGTTTCTTGCCCTCTTCCCCCTCCAGCCAGTGCTTTTTAACCAGTGGGATCTGGCTGGCGGTGAAGGCGAGGGTCAGGGTGAACATGCCGAAGACCTTGAAGTTCACCCAGAAGTCGGTGGGGAAATTGCGCCAGATGCATTCGTTCAGTATGGCGAGGAAAAGAAAAAACACTCCCCAGCGAAAGGAAAGTTTTTTCCAGCCTTCCTCGGTAAGCTGCATCGCTTCCGACAGAAGGTACTTAAGCAGCGGCTTGCCGAAACACAGCCCGCCCAGCAATAGCGAAGCGAAAACGACATTGACGATGGTCGGCTTGATCTTGATGAAGGTCTCGTCCTGAAGAAAAAGTGTTAGGCCGCCGAGGAAGGTGACGGCGATGCCAGACACCAGCGGCATCATGGCGATGCGGCGGGTCAGAACGTAGGTTACGGTGAGCGAAACGAGGGTAAAGGCGATGAGCGCCCCCGTAGCGGGCAATACGCCGAAAAAGCGGTAAAATACGAAAAAAACGGCCAGCGGGCCGAGATCGAGGATTAATCGTAGGGTACTGCTCATTTTTTCAACGATTTATTAAGGATATTTCGACACAGTATATTGCTTAACGCCTTGGGTATGCTAGATTGCCGCCCATGCAATGAAAAGAAAAAAGGAAGGACGAGCACATTGGAAACTTCCGTACTGATCGTCGAGGACGAAGTCGCCATCGTTACCCTGCTGCGCTACAATCTTGAGCGCGAGGGTTTTCGCGTCTACTCCACCGGCGACGGCGAAGAAGCCGTGGCGATGGTGAAGGACTACAAGCCCGACATCATCGTGCTCGACTGGATGCTGCCATCCATGTCCGGCATCGAAATCTGCAAACAGCTGCGCTGGGATCAGGCGACGAAAGCCATCCCCATCATCATGCTGTCCGCGCGCGGCGAAGAGGGCGACCGCATCCGCGGCCTCGACGCGGGCGCCGACGATTACATCGTCAAACCGTTTTCGCCCGCCGAGCTCATCGCGCGCATCCGCGCCGTGTTCCGCCGTTTCCGCCCGGCACTTTCGGAAAAGACCATGCAGTTCGCCGGCATCAAAATGGACGTCGCCGGGCATAAAGTCACCCGCAACGAACAGGAAGTGCATCTCTCCCCCACCGAATTCTCGCTCCTGCGCTACCTCCTCGAGCATCCCAAACGCGTGTTCTCGCGCGAACAGCTTCTCGACGCGGTATGGGGCCACGACATCTATGTCGAGCTGCGCACCGTCGACGTCCATGTGCGCCGCCTGCGCAAAGGCCTCGACTATGACGGCAAGCAACCCGACCTTATCCGCACCGTCCGCTCGGCAGGCTATGCGCTGGACGACGTGCCGCTGGGCGAAGGCGCGGAAGAAGCCGCAGAAGTCTGACCGTTACAGACCGGCTTTGGGCGCTTCAGGCACAGGTTTGTGCCGCTTTTGTATCCCTTTGAGCCGTTCGGAACCGTGTAAAAATGCGGTTTTTACTCTTATATCAATGCATTGGCATTTTTTTCGTGGCGCCAGGGACGTAAAAACATTGCATTTCTTTGCATTTCTTGACATTTTTATCTGTAAAGCGTTGTTATTTATCGTCATCCTGGCCTGTGCCCGGACGGCGGTTATATTAGGGAAAGTATAAAGCCGGAAGAATTGCCCCGGAAGGGGGAATCAGCGGGAAAGCGTGGCCAGCAGGGCTTCACGGCTAAGGGTATAGTCGCTTTCTTCCCAGCGCTTTTCCAGCCCCGCCAGTATCTCGCCGACGATGCGGCCCTCGACGACGCCAAGCGCGAGCAGGTCTTTGCCGCTCAGGGGGAATTTGGGGATGTCCCACGTATCGGCAAGGGTGAGCATTCCGGCATAATCGCCGCCGCTTGCCGCCGCGCGCAGCTGCACGCAGTTCCTGAACAGCGTTTTGCCCCACTGGCGCAGCCAGTGTTTCTGCTGCGCAAGCGGCATGGCTGCATCGAGTTTCTGCGCACCTGCGAGCAGGGCTTTGAGTGTGTATTTGACATCGTTGGAGAGTTTCCAGCGCTCGCCGACGGCGGGCTCCTGTGCGGGATCGCCTGCCAGCAGTGCGGCGAGACGGAGGATTTCCCTCTCCCCTTGTGGGGAGGCGGAAAGGTGGGCAATGGTTTTAAGGTCGGGCGCAAATCCTATCGCATGGGCGAGCGCGCCGCACTCTTGCATAGCGGTAAGGGCCGAAAGCGGATCGGGGGCGGAAAGCAGCTTCAGCATCTCGTGCCGGACGCGCTCGCCGGAGAGGGATGCGATATGGGAGGCAAGCCTGCCGCAGACGGCGAGGGTGGTTTTATCCAGCGGCGCTTTCCCGTAATGGGCATGGAAGCGGAACAGGCGCAGTATGCGCAAATAATCCTCGCGGATGCGGGCGTCCGCGTCGCCGATGAAACGCAGCCTGCCGGCTTTCGCATCGGCCTCGCCCCCGTGGTAATCGAACAATTTTCCTTCCGGCGAAAGGTAAAGGGCATTCATGGTGAAATCGCGGCGGGCGGCGTCTTCTTCCCAGTCGGCGGTATAGGCGACTTCAGCGTGACGCCCGTCGCAGGCGGTGTCTTTGCGCAGGGTGGTGATTTCGAAATGCTTTCCTGCGATCACCGCCGTGACCGTGCCGTGGTCGATGCCGGTGGGAACAGGCCTGATGCCCGCTCGCTCCAGCAACGCCATGACCTGATCGGGCAAGAGCGGCGTTGCGGCGTCGACATCGGTAACATCGCGGCCAAGCAGCGCGTCGCGCACGGCGCCGCCGACGAAACGCAGCTCGCCCCGCCCGGCAAAGGCGCCGATCAGCGTGCGGGTTTCAGGCCACGCCATCCATGCGGGCGCTATCATGGGTGCCCGATTCCTGCAGGCGGGGTGTAGGGCTCTTTTTCGCCTTCGGCGGTAAGCCCCGCATAAACAAGACAGGCAGCTGCGATGAGCAGGCTCGTAATCACCGCAGTGTACCACGGCCCGTCGCGGAAACGCGGCAGGGGCGTGCCTTCCTTCCCGGCTTTCCGGCAGGCATAATAGTGCCAGACGAGATAGACGATAAGCGGTATGAGCGCCGGCCAGAAACGTAAAATGAAAAGTGCCATAGGATTCCTAAATCGGTAACCTGATGATTACCCTTAAGCCTCCTTTGGGGGAGGTTTCAAGCGAAATGCCGCCGCCGTGCGAAAGCGCGATGTCGCGGGCGATGGTAAGCCCGAGGCCGACACCGCCCGTGCGGACGTTGCGCGAGGGGTCGAGGCGCGAGAAGGGCTTGAACACCTCGGCGCGCTTTTCCGCCGGGATGCCGGGGCCTTCGTCGTCGAGCACGATCTCGCAGGCGTTGGCAAGCACGCGCAGCGAAATGTCGCAGCGCTTACCGTAGCGTATGGCGTTGTCGATGACGTTGTGCAGCATGCGCCGGAAACTGCTGATGCGTAGAGGGGCGGTGACGTCCTGCTCCGCCGCGAGCGTCACGTCGGCCTGATGCAGGCGGTAGTCGTCGGCGACGTCCTCGAGGAACTCGCGCAGGCTGACCGGGATGGCTTCCTCCCTGCCCTCGCCGCGGGCAAAATCGAGGTATTCCTGTATCATGTGCTCCATCTGCTGCACGTCGTCCTTCAACTCGCCCGCCGCTTCGGAATCGCCGAGCAGGGCTATCTGGAGCTTCATGCGGGTAAGCGGCGTGCGCAGATCGTGCGAGATGCCCGCGAGCATCTCGGTGCGGGTGCGAAGCTGGCGCTTGATGCGTTCGCGCATCACGATGAAAGCGCGCGCCGCCATGCGCACTTCCGTGGCGCCGTGCGGGCGGAAACCGGGCGTGTCGACGCCGCGGCCGAAATTATCGGCGGCCTTGGCCAGCCTGCGGATGGGGCGAATCTGGTTGCGCAGGAAACCTACCGCGATGAGCAGCAGCACGGTGGTGATGCCGAGCATCCACCAGACGAAAATCACCGTGGTGCGGCTCTCTAAACGTTTAACCGTGGTTTCGAGCCTGAGCGTTTTATCGGGCAGTTGCACGCGGATGCGGATGGCTTCGCCCTTATCGATTTTATTGACGGAAAAACGCTCGTGGATGAAAAGCTGGAGCTGCTCGACCAACTCGGGGAAATCTTTGACCTGACGGTTGGCGGGGAATGCGTCGGGCGCGTCGAAATAGACGGCGATGCCCATGGTGTCCTCGAAATCCTGCACGAGGCGAGGCACCTGATCGGGGTGGGTATGCTCAAGTTCCCTCACGAGAAACGCCACTTCGCCCGCGAGCGACCCCGACAAGTAGCGCGTGACGTTGTCCCAGTGGCGGTCGAAGAATACATAGGCCATGACCAGCTGGATGAGGATGGTCGGCGCGAGCAAAATGAGCAGCGCGCGGCCAAACAGGCTTTTGGGGAGGATGGTTTTCCCGATCATGAGGCTTTTCCGTAAAGCACGTAGCCCGCGCCGCGCACGGTCTGGAGATGGACGGGGCGGCCTTCGCTTTCCTCGATCTTCTTGCGCAGGCGCGTGATCTGCACGTCGACGCTGCGCTCGCTCATGCC
>CAZBUX010000003.1:0-22603 GCA_964495185.1 uncultured Rickettsiales bacterium
GCCCGTCGGTACGCGGAGTTTTACCGGTGGCGATACATTCAATGAAATGCGCGCACTCGCATTTGAGCGGCTCGTCCTGCGTGAGCGCCACGCGGGTCATTTCGGCTTTGGAAGGCACGGGCACGCCGCCTACCCAGTCGATCTTATGCGGGTAGAACAGCAATTTATCCGACCATTCCTCGGTGTCGTTGAACACCGCCATGCCGCGGTCGCCAATGACCACCAGCTTCTGGTCTTTATGCGGGTGCAGCCACGACACGAAGATATGTGCACGCACGCCGTTTTCGAACGAAAGATGGTTGGTGGTCACGTCGGCGATGGATTCGTGCAGGTGATAGCTTCCGATGGCGCGCACGCGGTTAGGCTCGCGACCGGTGAGCGACAGTATCATGGAAATATCGTGCGGCGCGAACGACCAGAGGATATCCTCCTCGACGCGTACCTTGCCGAAATTCAGGCGATTGGAATAAATGTATTGGAGGCGGCCAAGCTCACCTTCGCGTACCATGGTTTGTAATTTAAGGAACGCCGGGTGGTATTGCAGCAAATGGCCGACCATCAGGCGCCTGTCGACGCGGGAGGCGATTTCGCAAAGTTCCTCGGCATGGGGTACATTCAGCGATAGCGGCTTTTCGACGAACACATGCTTGCCCGCCAGCAGCGCGTCTTTGGCCAGAGCGAAATGCATGGCGGCGGGAGCGGCGATAACGACGCCGTCGATGGCCTTGTCATCCAGCACTTCCTGCCAGCTGCGGGCGTCGACCTTGAACTGTTTAGCGATGCTTGCGGCGGTGGCGGGATCGGGATCTACGACGGCGGAAAGCACGCCCAGCTCGGCGAAATTCCGCACCAGGTTTTTACCCCAGTAGCCGCAGCCGATAACGGCGATGCGCGGTGACGTTGTCTGCTTCAAAATACTGTCCTTTCAGCGTATGCATTCATAGCAAGTAAACTGCCGCCGGATCAAGGCCTTAAACCGCCTACAGGTAAAATTCCCGATACCACCCGATAAACTGTTCAATTCCAACGGAAAGCGGGGTCGATGGCTTGAAGCCGAAATCGCGGTGGAGGTCGTCGATATCGGCGTAGGAACGCGGCGCGTCGCCGGGCTGCATGGGCAGCATGGTTTTTTCGGCCTTTTTACCCAGCGTCTTTTCGATAATCTCGATCATCGCCATCAGCTGCACGGGATTGTTATTCCCGATATTATAGAGCCGGTAAGGCGCATTGCTGCTGGCGCTGTCGGGCTTATTGCCGTCCCATTTGGGATCGGGCACGGGCGGCTTTTCGATGACGCGGGTAAGCCCGCCGACGATATCGTCGATATAGGTGAAATCGCGCTCCATCTGCCCGTTATTATAAACTTCGATAGGCTTGCCTTCGAGAATGGCCTTGGTGAATTTGAACATCGCCATGTCCGGCCTTCCCCACGGGCCATAGACGGTGAAAAAGCGCAGGCCCGTGGTCGGGATACGGTAGAGATGGCTGTAGGAATGCGCCATCAATTCATTGGCTTTTTTACTGGCGGCATAGAGACTTAACGGATGGTCAACGGTATCGTGCACCGACCACGGATAGCCCGTATTGGCTCCGTACACTGAGCTCGACGACGCGAACACCAGATGCTTCACCGATTTCGAATGGCGGCAACCTTCGAGGATATGCAGGAACCCGACGATATTACTGTCGATATAATCATGCGGATGGTCGAGAGAATAGCGGACCCCCGCCTGAGCCGCCAGATGCGCCACCGTATCGAATTCATAAGCGGAGAAGAGTTTTTCCATCGCCGGGCGATCGCCGAGGTCAATCTTGGTGAAGGAAAAATGCGGGTAAGCGCCGAGAATTTTCAGCCGCGCATCCTTGAGCCGCACATCGTAATACGGATTCACGTTATCGAGCCCGACGACATCCTGCCCTTCGTCGAGCAACTTCTTCGCAAGGTGAAAGCCGATAAATCCGGCAACGCCGGTGATCAGGATCATTACAGGCTCCAGTAGCGGTAATCGGGATAATCGCCCGGGTTCAGCACAGATTTCACGTCGAGCACCACGCCGCCCTTCGGCATGGTCTCAATAAGCTTTTTCGCTACGCCCTCAAGATAGATGCTGTGCGGCACGGCGAGAATCAGCGCATCGAGACCTTCCATATGCCGCATATCGGCCAGCACGATGCCGTATTCTTCCTTCGCTTCATGCGCGTCCACCAGCGGGTCGTGTACGCGCACGCTGATGCCGAACTCGGCCAGTTCCTTGACGATGTCCGGCACCCGGCTGTTGCGCACGTCGCGCACGTTTTCCTTAAACGTCAGCCCGAGAATGCCGATTCTCGCGTCTTTCAGCGGCTTGCCCGCCAGCGCCAGCAGCTTGATCGCCTTGCGCGCGATGTAATGCCCCATATTGTCGTTGATTCGCCGCCCGGCGAGCACCACCTGCGGGTGATAGCCAAGTCGCTCGGCCATCGCAGTTAAATAATACGGGTCGACGCCGATGCAATGCCCGCCGACAAGCCCCGGAGAGAACGGCATGAAGTTCCATTTCGTCCGCGCCGCTTCCAGCACGTCGGCGGTGCGCAGTCCGATCGTATCGAAGATCAGCGCCAGCTCGTTCATGAGCGCGATATTTAAATCGCGCTGCGTATTCTCGATCACCTTCGCGGCTTCCGCCACCTTTATCGACGGCGCGCGGTGGATACCTGCGGTGATGACGCTGCCGTACAGTTCGGAAAGCGTGGCAAGCGTTGCCGCGTCCTCGCCCGAAACGATCTTCGTGATATTTTCCAGCCGGCGCACCTTATCGCCAGGATTGATGCGCTCTGGCGAATAGCCGAGCTTGAAATCCACGCCCTGCGCAAGCCCCGATACATTCGCCAGAATCGGCCCGCAAACCTCTTCGGTCACGCCAGGATAAACGGTCGATTCGTATACGACGATATCGCCTTTTTTCAGCACTTTGCCCACGGTTTCCGACGCCTTGCGGATCGGCATCAGATCCGGCTGGCGGTTATCGTCGATGGGAGTGGGCACGGTCACGATATAGGTGTTAGCGTCCCGGATATCCTCGATGCTGCTGGTAAAAGCGAGCTTCGTCGCCGCCAGCTCCTCCGGCGTCACCTCATGCGTGTAATCCTGCTTTTCCTTAAGCGTGGCGATGCGCCGCGCATTAATGTCGAATCCGACCACGCCCGAAAACGTCCGTCCGAACGCCACAGCCAGCGGCAACCCGACATAACCCAACCCGATAACGGCGATTTTTCTTTGCATAAGCCGGATGGCTACCAGAGTTTAACGGGACTGACAAGCCGTCAGTGGCTAAGCGACTGATACACCGCCAGTGTCGCCGCCACGACGCCGTCGATGCCGAACTCGGTTTCAGCCTTGCTGCGGCTTTCCGCGCCCATGCGCTGGCGTTCGCCCTTATCCTGCGCCAGTCCAGCGATGGCTTCGGCAAGCGCCTTGGCGTTTTTCACCGGCACCAGCAGGCCGTTCCTGCCGTGCTCCACCACCTCGCGGCAGCCCGGCACGTCGGTAGTGACGATGGGCCGCCCGCTTGCGGCCGCCTCCAGAAGCGATTTGGGGAGTCCCTCGCGATACGATGGCAAACAGGCGATATGCGCCTGTCGATACACCTCCGCGATATCCTCGCGCCTGCCCCACGATTCGATGATACCCTCCATCACCCATGAATCGATATCTTCCTGCGTCACCGAAGCCGGGTTATTGTGATCGGCGTACCCCACCAGCGTGAATATCACCGCCACGCCGCGCGCTTTTAGTATCCGCGCCGCTTCGATAAACTCGCCGATGCCCTTGTCGATCAGGAAGCGTGATACCATCACCGCACGCACCGGCGCGTCCGGCTCGGGCATGACGGTATATTGCTTAAGATCGACGCCGGAGCCACGAATCAGCACCGTATGCGCGATATCGGCCAGCCCGCTTCCTGTAAAAAACTTCCGGTCGTCGGGATTCTGGAAAATGATTTTGGCGTTGGGATGCGCCAGCGCCAGCCGGTATAATCCCTTCACCAGAAATTGCACCGCGCGCGCCGCCGCACCTTCACGGATGAATACATACCCCATCCCCGAAATCGCGCTCACCTTCGCAGGCACGCGGGCGATGCGCGCCGCCAGTCCGCCATAAATCACCGGCTTGATCGTGACCAGGTGCACGATATCCGGCTGGATATTCTTGAGCTGCTGCACCACCCGGCACAGCACGATAAATTCCGCCAGCGGGTTGGTTCCCTTGCGGTTCATCACAAGCGGATGGAACACGATCCCTTCCCTTGCGAACGCCGCTTCGCTCGCCGCATCCGGTGGCGTCAGTGCATGCACTTCGTAGCCTGCCGCCTTCGCCGCGCGGATAATCGGCAGCCGGTGCGAAATCAAAAACGGCGCGTCGTTGACGAAGAACAATAACTTTTTTTGCGTCATTGCTCCTGCTCCTCCAGCCATGCCTGGAACATCAGGATGCTCCACAGGTGATACTGCCAGTTGCGTTTCCCCGATAAATGCTCCTGCCACATTCTGCGAATGGGCCGAGGATGAAAATACCCGCCGGAATGCAGCTTCTTTTCATCGAGCAGCGCCTCTGCCCATGATTTAAGCGGCCCGCGCAACCAATCGCGGATCGGCACGCCGAAACCCATTTTCGGACGTTCGATCAAGTGCTCTGGCACATATTTATAAAGCACCTGCCGAAGCAGCCACTTGCTTTGCCCGCCGCGGATTTTTGCATCCAACGGCAGCCGCCACGCCAGCGCCATCACGTCAGGATCAAGAAACGGTACGCGCGTCTCTAAGCTAACCCCCATCGCCGCGCGGTCGACTTTCACTAGTATGTCGTTGGGAAGATACGTCACGAGATCAGACGCCATCATCCATTCCGCTTCCGAAATGGATTCGGGATAATCGTTTTCTCCAACGCCATACGCATACGAATCTTTCACACCCACCACCACCTGCTTCGCATCCCAGAACGACACCAGCCTGCGATAAAGCGCCTGCGACGACTCAGATGCCAGCGCGCCCGCCAGCTTATGCGCCTTCTCGCCGATGCTCGACTGCGACAGCGGCAGCGCGTCGTACATTCCCACCGGCACGGCGGTGATCGCCTTCGCCGCTATTTTGCGAAGCGGCGCGGGAAGTGCCGCGATCTGTTTCCATCTCATCGCCAGCCTGTAGCGGTTATACCCGCCGAACAGCTCGTCGCCCGCATCGCCCGACAGCGCCACCGTCACATGCCTGCGCGTCATCTCAGACACGAGAAACGTCGGAATCTGCGAAGCGTCGGCGAACGGCTCGTCGTAAAGCGACGGCAACTTCGGAATGACATGGCGCGCGTCGGCTTCCGTCACGTAAAGTTCGGTGTGGTCGGTAGCAAGGTGCGACGCTACAGCCTTCGCATATGCCGCTTCGTCGTAATCGTCGCTTTCAAAACCGATGGTATAGGTTTTAACCGGCGTCACCGATTGCGCCTGCATCAGCGCCACAATCGCCGACGAATCCACCCCGCCCGAAAGAAACGCCCCGAGCGGCACATCAGCCACCATGCGCAGCTTCACCGCTTCGCGCAGCGTACGATCGAGTATTTCAACAAGATCAGGGTCGGAAAGCGCCAGCGGGATTTCTAGTCCGTCCCCGATCATGGATTTCGCCGACCAGTAGGTCGCGGCTACCGGTTTTTCACCCGGTTTAACGCGCAGATACTGCCCCGGCATCAGCTTATGCGCATTTTTAAAAATCGAATATGGTGCCGGGATATAGTTATATGTAACGAGCAACCCGAGAGCCTCGCGGTCAATCTCGCCTCGCCATGCCGGATGGCGCCTGAATGCCTTTAATTCCGACGCAAAGAGAAAATAATTGCCGGTTTCCCCGTAATAAAGCGGCTTCTCACCGATGCGGTCGCGGGCAAGGATAAGCGTGCTCTCGTGTTCGTCCCACAACGCGAAAGCGAACATGCCGTTAAACGCCTGCAGCGCCTTTTCCATGCCCCACGCATCGAACGCGGCAAGCATCACCTCCGTATCCGAATGCCCGCGCCACGGGCCGGGAAGCTGCGCACGCAGTTTCTCCGCGTTATAAATCTCGCCGTTATAGACGATGATGTAACGTCCCGACGCCGAGCGCATGGGCTGGTGACCTGTGGGGGAGAGGTCAAGCACAGAGAGCCGCCTGTGGCCGAGCGCCACGCCTGAGACTGCATCCAGCCATGTGCCGCTGTCGTCGGGCCCCCGATGAGCGAGCGCATTCGTCATCACCTGCAGGACGGCGGGCGCCTGTTCGCCCAGCGCCTGTTTACAATCGATAAAACCTGCTATACCACACATAGCTACAACCTACGGTAATTGCGCCGATTCGCGCAATGGATTTTGGACACACATGGCCAAACGGTTCATGGACATCATACTCGTATTGCTGGCTTTGCCGCTGCTGCTGCCGCTTCTGGCGGTTATCGCATGGCTTGTTTACATTAAGCTCGGCTCGCCGGTGCTATTCCGGCAGGAACGCATCGGGCTTAACCACCGCCCATTCACCCTCTATAAATTTCGCTCCATGCGCGAGGCTCTGGGCGCGGACGGCAAGCCCCTGCCCGACGGCCAGCGCCTTCCTGCCTTCGGCAAATGGCTGCGCGCCTCCAGCCTCGATGAGCTTCCGACCCTATGGCTGGTGCTTACCGGCAAGATGAGCCTCGTCGGCCCCCGCCCGCTACTGCCCGAATATATGGAATACTACTCCGATGAGCAGAAACGCCGGCATCTCACACGCCCCGGCCTCACCGGCTGGGCGCAGGTCAACGGGCGCAACGCGCAAAGCTGGGAGGAACGATTCGCCTGCGACGTATGGTATGTCGATCACCGGTCGCTGTGGCTCGATATCAAAATATTATTCCTTACCGTCGCCGCCGTGCTCAGACGCGAGGGAATCAGCGCGGAGGGACATGCCACCATGCCCCATTTCGGCGAATACATGAAACAAAAGGCCGGACGATAATGATTTGTATTTCCGCGCCAGTGCGTATAGTGCTTTGCCATGGCTGAGAACCCCCGTATTTTTCTTTCCCCCCCGCACCTGACCGGCAGGGAAACCGACTACATCGCGCAGGCGCTCGCGAGCAATTACGTCGCCCCCGTCGGCCCGATGATCGACGCGTTCGAGCAGGATTTCTCTGCCCTCACCGGGCTGTCGCACGCGGTAGCGGTTTCAAGCGGCACGGCGGCATTGCACCTCGCGCTGAAAGCACTCGGCATCGGGCGCGGCGACCATGTCTGGGTATCGGACCTCACCTTTATCGGCGGCGTGTCGCCCATTTTATACGAGCAGGCGATCCCCACCTTCGTCGATAGCTGCACCGAATATGCAACCATCGATGTAAAACTGCTCGAGCAGTCGCTCGCTCAGGCCGCGCGCGAGGAGACGCTTCCTAAGGCGATTATCGTCACCGACATTTACGGCCAGTGCGTCGATTACGATGCCTTGCGCGAGTTATGCACCCGCCATGAGATCTTCCTCATCGCGGATGCCGCCGAAGCGGTGGGCTCGCTATACAAAAACCGCCATGCCGGGTTCGACGCCGACATCGCCATTTACTCCTTCAACGGCAATAAGATCATCACCTCGTCAGGCGGCGGCATGATCGCCTCGCACCGCGCCGAATGGATGGCCCGCGCCCGCCACCTCGCGACTCAGGCCCGCGATCCGGCGGCGCACTACGAACACAGCGAGATTGGCTATAATTACCGCATGAGCAACGTCGTCGCTGCCATCGGCAGGGCACAGCTCGAAGCGATCGAGGAACGCGTCGCCGCACGCCGCGCCGTCCGCGCACGCTACATTGAAGAGCTGAAGCTGCCCGGCGTTTCCTTCCTTCCCGAGCGCGCGAACACGCGCATGAACGCATGGCTCACCGTCATGCTGCTCGATGAAAAACTGCGCGTCGCGCCCGAAGCCATCCGCCTCGCGCTCGAAAAAGAAAATATCGAATCGCGCCCGGTATGGAAACCCATGCACATGCAGCCCGTATTCAAGAACGCGCGTTTCCTCGGCGGCGACAACGCGGCCTCGTTCTTCCGCCGCGGACTCTGCCTGCCCTCCGGCTCAGCGCTCGACGACAACACGCAACAACGCATCATCGGCATCGTTCATGACGCTATCGCTAAAAAACGTTGACCTCCGCCATATGGCGCAGCTCTTCACGCTGCTTGGCTTCCCCATAGCCATCACCGTGGGCAAGGCGGCGCTCGACAGCATGGCATGCCTCATCACCTTTCTTTTCCTCGTACACGTCGTGCGCACGAAAAACTGGCAGGTGTTCAACCGCGGCTGGATCAAGGCAGGACTCGCTTTCTGGGGCTGGCAGATCGCATCGGCGCTGTGGGCGTATAATCCCTGGCTCGCGCTTCAGGCCGGATTCATCTGGGGAAGGTTCTTTATTTTCGGTGTGGCGCTTGCCTACTGGATATTGCCCAACGACGCGAAATTCCAGAAGCAGTTCTTTTTTATCATCGCTTTCTATCTGTTCTTCCTCGGCGGCGACAGCCTGATCCAGTATTATTTCCGCGTCGACCTGCTTGGCAATGAAATCGGCGGCAGCGCAAGGCTCACCGGCCCGTTCAAGCGCCCCATCGTCGGAACCTCCATCCTCTATTTCTTTTTCCCGGTGCTGGCCTATGCGCTCTGCGCGCCGATTACTTCGTGGAAACGCGCCTTCTGCATCGGCAGCTCGATCGCCTGCATCTCAGCCATCATCCTAAGCGGCGAGCGTTCGCCGCTGATGCTGCTTCTGCTTGGCTTCGCCCTCACCTGCCTGTCGATGGTATTCATGCGGCGCGTACGTATGCTGCTCATCTTCACCGCCGCCACGGCCGCAGTGCTGACGCTGCAATTCACCGCGCTCAGCCTGTCCAACCAGACCGGGGCGGAGACGATCAAAAACCGGCAGATCGGCTCGGTGCACGAAACCGTGACCAATTTCGCCGCAAGCCCCTACGGCCTCATCTGGCAGGATGCGTGGGATATGATCAGGGCGCACCCGCTGCTCGGCGTAGGCGCCAAAAACATCAAGTACTATTGGTGCGATCTGGGCAACCAGCGGCACTTCACCGAGAACTGCCCGCTGCATCCGCATAACACCTATATCGAAATACTGGCCAGTTTCGGCACGGTCGGCATGGCGCTCTACCTGCTGGCTATTGCCTGCGTGCTGCGCGAGTTTTATAATGCGTTGCCACGCTGGAAGAACGACCCCATCGTCGCGGGCATACTCATCACGGTGCTGGTGAGACTGTGGCCGCTGATCATCACCACCAGCCATACGCGAAGCCCGAGCGCCTTCAGCTTCTGGCTGATGGTAGGCTGGGGCATAGCGCTGATCGAAAGCGCTAAAGATAAACGTAAGGAAACCACGCCATGACCATCGACACGAAGAAACCTCTCATACTGCTTGGTGCCGGCGGCCATGCAAAAACCGTTTTCGATGCCCTCGCCGCGCAATCGCTGAAACTCTCCGCCTATGTCGACCCGGTATCGCAAGACTGGATCGAGGCGCTCGGCGTGCCCGCCATGCCGGAGACGGATTTTACCCGCCTGCTGATCAAAAACCCGCAAATAATCGTCGCGTTCGTGGGCCTGACTCCCGACGCGCTGCAGCACCGTCTGCAAATGATGCACGTATATAAAACGCAAGGCGCGCTTTTACCCGCCATCGTCCACCCGCGCGCAATCGTCAGCCCCTATGCCAGCGTGGCGGAAGGAGCGCAGATCGGAGCGGGCGCCATCGTCAACGCGAACGCCACCATCGGCATGGGCGCGGTAATCAATTCCGGCGCCATCATCGAACACGACGCGCAAATAGGCAGCGGCGCGCATATCGCGCCCGGTGCCGCCATCCTCGGCGGCGCCACCATCGGCGACTGCGCCTTCATCGGCAGCCAGGCACTGATCGTGCAGGCAAGCCATGTCAGCGCGCACCAGTTCGTCAAAGCGCAGACAGTGCATAAATAGGTTTCAGCGTTTGCCAAACAGCATATAGCGCGGCGTATCGGCGCCGAGGTGAAACAGCGTGTCCACGATGCTTACCTCATGGCAAAACGGCGGATGGAACTGCCGGTATTCCGGGTAGCCGTCATAATGCATCCATTCGACCCCGATACCCGAATCCTGCCATTGCCCGTCGTTAAAATAGTTTTTCGCACGCTGGCCTGAGATATAGCAAGTGACGCCGTAATGCCGGCAAAGCGCGATAAGGTCGTCGTTCTTTTTACCGGAACGCGGCAATTGCGGATCGGGATGTATAATGGTGGTGATACCGAGCCATTCGCATATCGAACGGATAAACAGCGCGTTGATGCGGCTTAACGAAATTTCCCCGGCGCACTGCGCATATAGCGGCTCCAGCCTTTCCATCGCCCACTGAAAATGCTCTGCGCTGCGGTAGGCGTTCGCAAGCCGCCTTACATGTTTTTCCGTCCATCGTTGGTCAGCGACCGTTGTCTCGCAAATGCGCTGGTCCGTACGGTCGTATTTGACCGGGATGGTAAGCCAGCTCCGACCTCCCGGCATTTTGATGTAATTACGGTTGCGCCAGTCCTGCTTCGTATACTGCACGGTATCGTAGAGAATGCATTCGTCAGCCGAGGCGATGAGATCGAAATAGCCTTTCCACGAAATATAATTCGGCTGGATGATAACGGCGCGCGTCATTCCAGCACCGCCAGCCCGAACCCGTCACGCCCGAAATGGTTGCCGCAATATACGAGATAGCGCCTGCCTTGATGGTCGAACACACAAGGGTAGCAGATCATCTGGCTGTCCCACCCCGAATCACTTGTAGTCAGATTCATGAGATCGTCGCGGCGTTGCCAGTCGATGCCGTTTTCTGAAACCGCATAGCCCAGGCGGCTGGTCTCCTTGCGCCCGATGCGCCGCGAGTACCACATGTGATACTGCCCGTTTTCGTGTATCACGCAAGGTCGCGCCACCGCCGATTCTCCCGGCCCGGTGTTAAGCGCGATATGATTGCTGCGTTGCCAGTGAATACCGTCGGCAGAGGTGGCGTATCGGATGATGGCGTTCAGGTCGAATTCGCAGTGTTCCCATGTCGTATTAGTACCGTGCCAGATTTTCCATGCGCTATTTTCCACAATCGCCCACGAGCTGAAAATCGACAGGGGGTCGATACTGTTTCGGTCGATAACTGGCGCGGGCGAAAATTTGACAAAATCTTCCGTGCCCGCCGGAGCGACGGCCAGCCCGACGCTATTGTAAAACGGCACCGTGACGCCGAGCATCCAGCCGACATAATACATATAGCGCTTACCGCCGTGTTCGACGATCTGCGAGAGGGAAACCCCGCTATCGTCGAAGCTGCCGGCAGGCCCGGGAGAAACCAATGGCTTTTGGCTGATACCAAGGATCTTTCCCGGCGCGCGCACGTCGATATCGACATACGCGACATGGCTGCGGTTGCGCCCGTCGCGGGTGCTGAAATAACAGCGCACCGTGTCGCCCATAGATACGGCGAACGGCATGGAAGCATGCGTCTGCATCCATGGGAACTGGCCGTTTCCTGTGAATACGTGCCCGAGTTTCCGCCAGCGCATGTTATATTTTCCTGAGTTCGCGCGTAATCGCCGACGTTTTGTTTTCCGGCGCTTTGCAGATGGTATGCGCAGGCATATCCGCAAGCACGGTGCAGCCCGCGCCGATCACGCTGTATTCCCCGATGCCGATGCCGTCGCGCAGCGCCGCGTTGACGCCGATGAAACATCCCCGGCCGATATTGACGTTCCCCGAAACCACGACATGCGAGGCGATGAAGCAATCGTCACCTACTTTGCTGTGATGCCCGATATGGTTTGCGCTCCAGAGTATGACGTTATCGCCGATGGTCACACAGGGCTGGATGTTGTTCTGCTCGAAAATAAAGACGTTGCCGCCGATCGTGGTTTTCTCCGGCCACCAGTCGGCCTTGCTGCTGACATAGCTTGCGAGCGCATAGCCTTTTTTGCGCGCTTCATCGTATTTTTTCCGGCGCAGGCGGTTACGGTCAGTGTAACCCACCGCCACGAACATGTCGAAACGCTCAGGCGGAAACGCGGCTTCGACAGTTTCAAACGCGACGACCGGCAGTCCCTGGAAATGCGTGCCCGGCATATATGCGCTGTCCGCCGTGAAGGCGACCACCTCGCGCCCGCCGTCGCGGGTGAAATAGAAATGCGCGAGTTCCGCCATCTGTGTGGCGCCGAATATGACGAGCGGCTTCATCATGGATTCACCGTCTCATAGACCTGCTTCACGATGTAGAGGGGGCGCGCGCGGACTTCGTCGAGCAGGGTCGCCAGATACGATCCGAGGATACCGAGCGACAGCAATATCGCTACCGGCGTAAGGTAATAGAACAAAGGGCAGAGAACGGCGGCAAGCGCCAGCGCATACGGCAACGCCAGCGGCCACGACGTAAGCCCGGTCAGGTAATCGAACGCGACGCCCAGACGCTTGCGCAGCGTGAAGGTCGATTTGCGGCTGGGGGCTTTCTCTACGGTTACCACGGAGGCGGCAAAGCCCGTCATATGGCACATGACGTCAAGCGCGATATGCCGCTCTGTAAACAGCAGCATCGCATCGAGGCAACGCCGCGACAACAGGCGGGCGTTGAGCACGCCATGCACGATGTCGCGGCAGGCGAACAGGCGCACGCAGGCGTAAAAGGCGTTGCCGCTTACGCGGTAGAACGTATTGCCGCTGCGGCGCGGCTCCCGCGTGTAAACGATGTCCGCGCCGGTTTTTTCCATTTCCCCGGCAAGCAGAGCAAGCCATTCGGGAGATTCTTCCAGATCGCTGGCGATGAAAAAAATGCGCTCGCCTTTCGCGCGCGCGAACCCGGCGCGCATCGCGGGGTGTAAACCAAAATTTTTGGAAAAATCGATGACGACGACATGGGCGTCCTGCGCATGGAACGCGACGAGCTTTGCCAGCGAGCCGTCGGTGGAGCCGTCGTTGACGTAGATGATTTCATAATCGCCGCCCGCCGCGCGCGCGGCGTGGGTGGCGCGGGCGTGGAATTCGTCGAGAAAGGATTCCGCCTGATAAACGGGAACAACGATCGAAAGATGCATAGGGCCATGTTACCCGTTTGCACCGCCGCCCGCAACCGGCCCCGGCACCGCCCGGAACCGTCCGCAGCCCGTTTGCGACCGCTTAAAGCCGTTCCGGTGCGGGATGGAACCGCAAGGAACCGCTTCTTATACCCTAAAAATTGATAATAATATTATTTATCAATATATTGTCATATTATCGCCCGGCGACTTGGTGGCGTTTTCTTGACATTTCTTTGCATTTCTTTGCATTTTTAGCATTAAGCACCTGTTATTTAACGATACCAACCCGGAGCGCCGTAAACGATCCTGTTCCACTACGGAAGAATGATCCCTGGCTGCGCTCAGGATGACAGGTGATTGTAGAAAGCGGCGCGCTGTCCCGGAAGGGGAAAAAATCGATGCGGCAGGCGAGGATGCGCCGCGCCTTACTCAAACGTTTCATTGGGATAGACGCCCCAGAGGAATTTCTTCTCGATCCAGCCCTTGCGGCCGGAAATCTGGATGCGACACCATGCTTGATCGCATTCGACCAGCCGCGCGGTTACCAGCGGCTCAGCCTTGAGCACGGCGCGGCTGTCCGGCTCGGGCGTGGCGAGCACGAGGCGCGCGGTCTTTCCCTTGATGATGGCGTTGCGCTCACCCGATAGCATGGTTTTATGAACCCAGCCGCTGGTGCCCTCGACGTCGCGGATTTTGCGCCACAGCTCGAATTCGTCGATGACCTCAACCGGCAGCCCCTCGCGGCGGTACACCCACTGGATGGGATAGCGCGTGCCGGGACCGCTGCGCACGTTGGTCTCGTCGGATTTGAGCGTTACGAAACGGGGAATTTCCAGCCCGCTGGTGTTCGCCGCCTGCGCAAGCGGCGCAAACAGGCAGATCAGGAGCGATAAAAGGGGTACATGTTTCAGCAACATGCCTTAAGGATTAAAGCGCGGCGGCCGTTATGGCAAGATGGGAATTACAATGACTGCAATGCAATTCACGCGGGAGTACCACGCGCCGGATGCCAAGCGACAGCGCCTCGACGATCACCAGCCGGCCCGACAGCGATTCGCCGATGGCGAGCAGCTCCTTGATCGCCTCCAGCGCCTGCATGCTGCCCATCATCCCGGCGAGCGGGCCGACGATGCCTTCCTGCGCGCAGGTGCGGGCGCGGTCGGGTATTTCGGGCACGAGGCAGCGGTAGCACGGGTGCGGATCGCCCAGATAGGGTTTGAAGGTAGAAATCTGCCCGTCGAAGCCGGAAATCGCCGCCGAGACCAGCGGCTTTTTTTCATGCATGGCGGCATCGGCCACGGCGAAGCGCGTTTCGAAATTGTCGCTGCCGTCGAGGACGATGTCGAATGCGCCGATAAGCGCGCGGGCGTTATCGCCCGTCAGGCGTTCGCAGAAAATTTCTATGTTGCAGGCAGGGTTAAGCTCGTACAGCCGGTCGGCGGCGGCGTCGGTTTTGGCGCGGCCTATGTCGGCCTCTTCGAATAGTATCTGGCGCTGGAGATTGGAAAGCTCCACCCGGTCGTGCTCGACGATGCCGAGCCTGCCGATGCCCGCCGCCGCGAGATAGCCAAGCGACGCGCTGCCAAGCCCGCCCGCGCCGATGACAAGCACCGAAGAGCGCAGCAGCTTTTCCTGCCCCGCCTCGCCGATTTCCGGCAGCACGCGGTGGCGGGCGTAGCGGCGGAGCTGGGCGGGAGTCAGGAACGTCCCTCGTCAGGGAGATGCTTGCTTCTGGTGGTAAGAACACGCAGCACGTGCCTCAGTCTCGTGCCGCCGTCCTTGTTCAATTCTTCGCTACGCTTCAGATCTTCCTTCAGGCGTTGCTCCGTTATGAGCCTGCCTTGCTGCTTCAGGGATACGGCAAATTTTTCCCAATCCAAACCGGCGAGCAATTCCGCCGCAGAGCCATTGAAGATCACCTCAAAATCACTGGAAGCGCTGCCACCGGGCAGCGCGTGAATAGCCAGCGGGGGCAAATCCGCGCCCGGCTTCATCGCCTGCGCGAAGGCCTTCATGGTAGCCTGCATAGCAACGCCTTTCAGGGGCTGCAGGCCTTTTACGCCGAAACAGACGCCATCCTCATGCTTATGCACGGTCACATTGTCGCGCTCGACGCCGTACGTTTCGTCGTAAGCATGAAACAGCCTGCTGAACAGCAGGCTCAGGTCAGCGTCGTCGCCGGGTTTACCGTGTTTCATCTCATACCTTCGTTACTCATTACTCCGCGAACAGGTCCGTGGAGATATACCGTTCCGCCGACGATGCGGCGATGACCACAATGGTCTTGCCCTTCATTTCAGGCCGCTTGGCGACTTCAAGCGCCGCCGCGATGGTCGCGCCCGACGAAATGCCCACCGGCATGCCTTCGAGCCTTGCCAGCTTACGGGCAGTGGCGAAGGCCGTTTCGTTGCCGATGGTGACGACTTCGTCGATCAGCTCCTTCTGCAACACGTCCGGCACGAACCCGGCGCCGATGCCCTGAATCTTGTGGGGGCCCGGCTTGCCGCCCGAGAGCACCGGACTATCTTCTGGTTCTACCGCTATGATCTTAACACCGGGTTTGCGGCTTTTCAACAGCTGAGCCGTGCCGGTGACGGTGCCGCCCGTGCCGACCCCGGTGATGAATACGTCGACTTTCCCGGCGGTATCGGCCCAGATTTCCTCACCCGTGGTACGGCGGTGGATATCGGGGTTGGCGGGGTTTTTGAACTGCTGCAATATCAGTGCGTTAGGGTTGCCAGCGAGGATTTCCTCGGCACGCTCGATGGCCCCGCGCATACCCTTGGGCGCCGGCGTCAACTCCAGCTCGGCCCCCAGTATTTTCAGCATCTTACGGCGCTCGATCGACATGGATTCCGGCATGATGAGGATGAGCCGGTAGCCCTTGACCGCGCAGACGAACGCCAGCGCGATGCCCGTATTGCCCGAGGTCGGCTCCACCAGCACGCTGTCTTTGGTGATCTTCCCCGACGCTTCGGCGGCCTCCACCATCGCCAGCGCGATGCGGTCCTTCACCGAGGAGAGCGGGTTGAAGAACTCAGCCTTGACCAATACGTCGGCCACGCAGCCCGCTTCCTGCGCCAAACGGCCCAGGCGGATGAGCGGCGTGTTGCCGATGGTTTCGAGGATATTGTCGTACACGCGCCCGCGTCCGGGGGCGTCGAGCTGTACGGGGGTTTTGGCGGTGGCGGTCATGGCGTTCTCCTTAAAGTTAAATCGTAAAATCCAGCTTCTCTTCCGAATCCTTGCGGATGTTCTGCGACAGCGCCATCTCGCAGAGCTGGGCGAGGGTGACCTGTTTTAAATGCTGCATGGTCTGGCCGAAGGCGGCCTGCCACATGGGCTCGACGATGCGGTTGCCAAGCGGCGTGCCGGGGGGGCGGTCGTCGTCGGCTTCGCCCGTGTCCCTCAGCGCTTCGCAGATATCGCCCACCGAAATGCGCCTGCGCTCCATCGCCAGCACATAACCGCCGTGCGGGCCGCGTATGCCGCGCAGGATCCCCGCGCGCACGAGCTTCTGCATGAGCTGCTCAAGGTAGCGCGGGGGAAGCCCCTGCTTCTCGGCGATGTCGCGGCTGTTGATCGGGCCGCCTGCGGCGTTATAGGCGATGTAGAGCACCGCCTCGACAGCGTAGTGAAGTTTTTTCGGCGCTGCGATCATGCGCTTTCCTTAACTTTAAGCCCGGTGGAACCGAAACCGCCCGCGGCGCGCGCGGTTTCGTCCAGCGTTTCGGTTTCCTGCCAGTTGACGCGCGACACGGGCGCGACCACCATCTGGGCGATACGCATGCCGCGGGTGACGGTAAAATCATCCTGCCCGAGGTTAATAAGCAATACTTTAATCTCGCCGCGGTAATCGGCGTCGATGGTACCGGGCGTGTTGACCAGCGAAATGCCGTTTTTAAACGCCAGCCCCGAGCGCGGGCGAATCTGAGCCTCGTAGCCTTCCGGAAGCGCGATGGCGATGCCCGCGGGCACCAGCGCGCGCTGGAACGGCTTGAACACCATATCCTCGGCAACCGCCGCGATGAGATCGACGCCCGCGCTTAAGGGCGTGGCGTATTCGGGAAGCGGCAGGCCCTTGGCGTGGGAAAGCTGGGTGATGCGGACGGCGACGGGTTTCATGTTAGCCTTTCTTCAGGTGGTTGATAATTTTTTCGATCAGTTTCTGCGCTACCGCGTCTTTCGTCATGAGCGGCCATGCGTCGCGGTCGCGGGCGGTGACGAGGGTGACGCGGTTTTCATCGGTGCCGAACACCTTGCCGCCGGAGACGTCGTTGGCGACGATCCAGTCGCAGCCCTTGCGCCTGCGCTTGCCCGACGCGTTATCGACCACCGCTTCGGTTTCGGCGGCAAAGCCGATGACGAGGCCGGGGCGTTTGGTCGGATGGGTGGAAACGTAGTGCAGTATGTCGGGGTTTTCGATGAGCGACAGGGTGGGCGGTTTGCCGCCCGCTTTTTTCTTGAGCTTCGAGGCAAGCTCCCCGGCGATGCGCCAGTCGCCCACGGCAGCGGCAAGAATCGCAACGTCAGCGGGCAATGCGCGCTCGCAGGCGGTGAGCATTTCGGCGGCGGTGGTGATGTGGCGGATTGTGACGCCGTAAGGATCGGGAAGCGAAGTCGGGCCTGCAACCAGCGTGACGCTCGCTCCCTGCGCGGCCAGCGCGCGGGCGATGGCATAGCCCTGCTTGCCCGACGAGCGGTTGCCGATGAAGCGCACGGGGTCGATGGCTTCCTGCGTCGGCCCGGCGGTAACCAGCGCGCGGACGCCCTTAAGCGGCAGGCTGGCGTCGATTTGCTTGAGTATCGCGGCAAGGATGGTATCCGGCTCAGCCATGCGGCCCGCGCCTTTCTCCCCGCAAGCGAGCATACCCTCACCGGGGGAGACGATCTGCGCGCCGTCTTTGGCGATCTGCTTCAGGTTGCGCTGGGTGGCGGGGTGGTCCCACATCTGGGTGTTCATGGCCGGGGCGACCAGCAGCTTCTTTTTGTTATTGGCAAGCAAACAGGCGGATGCCAAATCGTCGGCAACACCATTCGCCATTTTGGCGATGAGGTCGGCCGAAGCCGGGGCGACGACGATGATATCCACCTCGCGGGTGAGCCGGATATGCCCCATCTCTACCTCGTCTTTGAGGGAAAACAGCTCGCTATAGGCCGGGTGGCCCGAAAGCGAGGCCACGGAAAGCGGGGTAATGAACTCGGCCCCGCCTTTGGTCAGGATACAGCGCACCTCGATCTCGCGCTCGCGCAGGCGGCGGATGAGTTCCAGCGCTTTATAAGCGGCGATGGAGCCGCTGATGATCAGCAATACGTTTTTTCGCACCATTTTTTGTAATTTTTTTTAATCCACCGTTGAAGGATGTTAATTATAGACGGACGGCCCGAAACCCGCAAGCACTATAAGCGGTTCAATTGTCATGAATTCTTAACACACCACTCCGCCGGGCCGGGTTATCCTGCTTGTTCGAACACATTACAGCGCGGCAAGCCCACTATCCAAAAAACCTAACGAAACACACTACAAAAAAAGGAACGTATGACCACCCCCGACTTAAAAGACAAGACCGTCCTCATCGCCACCGCAGGCGAGCGCATGTATGCCGAACGCATGCAACACGTACTGGAAAAACGCGGCGCACGCGTGGTGTTCAGTGCGCATGCGGCAACTAACGCCCCCGCCCTTATCGAGGAAATCGCGCAAGCGAAGCCCGACGCGGTGCTGCTTAAAAACATCAACGTCGAGTCGCAGGGAAGCATAGAGGCGGCGCTGGCGATCAATGCGGTGCTGAAACAAACCCAGACGCCGCTCATCGTCGAGGACACGAACAAGAACACCCTCCCCGGCTGGTTCAAGCTCAAGGCCGACGGCGTCATGGGGTATAATATGGAAACAACCGCCGAGAGGATCGTTTCCGATATCGCTGAAGCCGTACATTCGCGCGGGAAACCAGCGCAGGCGCTGGCGTAATACCGCGTCATGACGTCGCCTCCGAAACGTGCCCCCGCCGAGATCGCCCGCGAAATCCTTTCAAGGGATGTCCATTCCGGTATTCCCGGCGACGCAAACGCCTTTGCCCGGTTTATGCGGGAGGAGGCGATCGACGTGCCGCTGCTCGATAAGCTGACGCGGCGGCTGTCCGATCCGGCGCTGAAGGCGGTCGTAAAATCCTCAAACGAGTACCGCGACCTGCTTGCGGCGCTGGAAACGCTGAGCAATTCTGACGGCAATGCTAAAAGCGAGCTTTCCGCACGCGGGAAAGAAGCCATCCGCCGCTCGCCGCTGCTGATGGACCGGCTTGCCGCCCATGCCCAGTATATCGGCGGCATGGCGCATGAACAAAGCGTTTCCCCCAGCGGACTGGACGGCGCCTACATCAATTTGCTGAGCAATGCCTTGATAACGCCTAATCTTCCCGCCGAAGATACCGGTAACGGCAACCCGGACAGCATTAAGCAGCGCAGTTTTGACGTATTGTATGAAAACTACCTGAGCCGGAAAGAGGATACCAGCGCACGCTACGCCGCTGCGGAATGCTACCTGCGCGGGGTGATGACCGAGCTTTTCGAAGAACTTGCCGAGTCGCTGCGCCTGACGGTCGAACGCCCGGACAAGGGCAAGCACTAACCGGAGATTTCCTTCAGCTTATAAAGAAATTCCATCGCCTCGCGCGGGGTCATGCTGTCGGGGGCGAGGGATTCGATTTCGCGCTGGATCGCTTCGAGTTTCGGGTCGGCCACGGGCAGCGCCGCCTGCGCGCTGGCAAACAGCGGCAGGCTGGCGGACAGGTGCTTCGCGCCGATCTGCTGCTGCTCCAGCTGGTGCAGGATGTCGGTGGCGCGCGCGATGACGCCGTGGGGCAGCCCGGCGAGCTTGGCCACATGGATGCCATAGGAGCGGTCGGCGGTGCCCACCGCCACCTCGTGCAGGAATTTCAGCTCGCCTTTCCACTCCTTCACCTTCATCACGTGGCAGGAAAGCGCGGACAGGCTTTCGGTGAGGCCGGTCAGTTCATGGTAATGGGTGGCGAAGAGCGAGCGGCATTTGATGGCGTTGTGCAGATGCTCGATCACCGCCCAGGCGATGGATAGCCCGTCGAAGGTGGCGGTTCCGCGCCCGATTTCGTCGAGGATGACCAGCGAGCGCCTGCCCGCCTGATGCAGGATGGTGGCGGTTTCGACCATTTCCACCATGAAGGTGGAGCGCCCGCGCGCGAGGTCGTCGGCGGCGCCAACGCGGGAAAACAATGCATCGACCACGCCGATGGTGGCGGCGTCGGCGGGCACGAAACTGCCCATCTGCGCCATGACGGCGATCAGCGCGTTCTGGCGCAGGAAGGTGCTTTTACCCGCCATGTTCGGGCCGGTGAGCAGCCACAGGCGCTGGGATTCCTCAAGGTTGCAGTCGTTACCGATGAAGTGCTCGCGCTGGCGGTCGAACAGGCTCGCCTCCACCACCGGGTGGCGGCCCTTGACGATGTCGAAGGCCAGTCCCTCTTCCACCACGGGGCATACGTAGCGGCGGCGCACGGCCAGATGGGCCAGCCCCGCAAACACGTCGAGCGCGGCCAGCGCGCGGGCGGTCTGCACGATATCGCCCTGCGCCCGGGCGATGTCGCCCGCGAGTTCCGCGAAAAGTTCCAGCTCGAGTTTCAATGCCTTATCCGCCGCGTCGGCGATTTTGCGTTCCAGCCCGGAAAGCTCGACGGTGCTGTAGCGGAGGTTGCCCACCAGCGTCTGGCGGTGGATGAATTCGACCGGCACCTTGTTCTGGTGGGTCTGGGTGATTTCGATGTAGTAGCCAAGCACGTTGTTGAAGCGGATCTTCAGGCTGCCGATGCCGGTCGCCTCGACGTATTTCTGCTGTAACTGGGCTACCAGCCGCTTGCCCTCGTCGCGCAACTGCTTGAGCTCGTCGAGCGCGGGCGAGAACCCGGCGGCGATGAAATCCCCGTCACGGGCGAACAGCCCCGCATCGGGTTTTACGGCGGCGTTCAGCTTGGTGATCAGTTCCTCGTGACCGCCAAGCAACTCTTTGAAATGATGCAGGTCGTCGGAGATTTTTTCGGGATCGTAGCGCTCCAGCTGCTCGCGGATATGCTGCGCGGCCTGCAAGCCCGCCGCGATGGAAAGCATGTCCCGTGGCCCCCCGCGCCCGAGGCTCAGGCGCGAAAGCGCCCGCTCGCCGTCCGGGCAGGTTTTGAGCAGTTCGCGGATAGCGGCGCGCAGCGTATCGGCGGCAACCAGCCGGGAGACGTTATCGAGCCGGGCACGGATACGCGCAACGGAAGTCAGGGGCGCCATGAGGTAGGACATCAGGAGCCGCGCGCCGCCCGCCGTCACCGTTTCGTCGATGGCCGAAAACAGGCTGCCGCGGCGCTCGCCCGAAAGCGTCACCATGAGCTCCAGATTGCGCTGGCTGGCGGCGTCGATAAGCATGTGCTCGCTGGTTTCCTGCCGCTTGGGCGGATCGAGGCGCGGGAGCGCCGTTTTCTGCGTCAGGCGCACGTAATCGAGCAACGCCCCGCAGACCGATATCTCCGCCTGCCCGAACGCCCCGAAGGCCTCCAGCGACGTCACCGCATAGGCTTCTTTGAGCAGCCGTTCACTGCGCCTCGCGTCGAATACGCTAAGCGGCTGGATGGTCAGGCGGGTATTCCAGTCCTCAAGCAAACCGCGGAATTTCTCATAAAGAGAATCGGCGACCAGCACTTCCCTGGGCGCGATGCGCTCCAGCTCGGAAAGCAGGTTGGCGGCGCTTACCCGCGCCACCGCGAACTCGCCGGTGGAAAGCTCCAGCCACGCCAGCGCCAGCTCGCCCGCAACCTCGGAAAGCCCGGCGAGATAGCTTGCCTGCCGGGCGTCGAGCAGGTTTTCCTCAGTGACCGTGCCGGGGGTGACGATGCGCACCACGTCGCGCCGCACAATAGCTTTGTAACCGCGCTTTTTGGCCTCCGCCGGGTCTTCCATCTGCTCGCAGATAGCCACTTTCGTGCCGGAGCGGATGAGTTTCTCGAGGTACATGTCGGAAGCATGCACCGGCACGCCGCACATGGGGATGTCCTCGCCCGCATGCTTGCCGCGCTTGGTCAGCGCGATGTCGAGAATCTGCGACGCCTTCAGCGCGTCGTCGAAAAACAGCTCGTAGAAATCGCCCATGCGGTAGAAAAGCAGGTAGTCCTTATGCGCCGCCTTGAGGCCGAGATATTGCTGCATGGCGGGGGTGGCGCCCGCTTCCCCCTCTCCCTTTGGGAGAGGGCCGGGGTGAGGGCCGCTTGCAGGCAAAGGAGAGCCCTCACCCTGCCCTCTCCCGGAGGGAGAGGGTTCTATTTTATTTTCTATTTCAACAACTAATGCAGTCATGCGCTCATGCGGCAAATGTCTTAAAACTTTAACATTCAGGGTACGGCTTTTAGCTATACTGCATGGGTCATGAATTGCAACCAAGGGAAACACCTATGCAACTGCCGCCGAATCCCCGCTCTCCTGAAGACATTCTCATG
>CAZBUX010000003.1:22613-23428 GCA_964495185.1 uncultured Rickettsiales bacterium
ATGAATGATGGGCAGATCCCCGGCACAAAGCCAGGCATGCCGTTTGGCTATTTTATAATGGTGTTCGCGCAGATGGGCGAGATAAAAGGCGACCCGCTGTATAAGGAACTTCATAAAATCAGGCCTGTATTTGAAAAAATACTTCTTGAAAAACCATTGAACGGGTATGACAAAACCGTACTTCAGGGCAGCTTGCGCATGGTCGAGGAACTGGCAAACTCATTTGAAAAAGCCAGCACCTCCGGTATCACCATTCATCATGCCGGAAACACGGTCAACGGCAAGGATTTGATCGGCGTCAGGCAAAACATCAGGACCGGACTAGCTCCCCTGTTTCACGAACTCGCCGCGACTTACCGTATCACGCTCGCCCCGCCCGCCGGAGCCCAGCGCGGACAGGGATAATTCCACTTTCCACTTGCCTTCCCCCTGCCCTTATGCAACTAAAGCGGATTACCCTTTTGAAATCATAAACTTATGTTGCGGTGCAGCAATCGCCCGCCGGAATGAATACAGGATTATGGCACACGAAAAAGAACCGATCACCGACCAGGAAGCGCTCGCCTATCACTCGGAAGGCAAGCCCGGGAAACTTTCCATCCTCCCCACCAAACCGCTGATGACGCAGCGCGATTTGTCGCTTGGCTACTCGCCGGGCGTGGCGGTGCCGTGCCTTGAGATCCAGAAAGACCCGAACAAAGCCTACGACTACACCGCGCGCGGCAATTTCGTCGCCGTCATCTCCAACGGCACGGCGGTTTTAGGACTCGGCAATCTCGGGGCGCTGGCCTCCAAGCCGGTCATGGAAGGCAAGG
>CAZBUX010000004.1:0-20508 GCA_964495185.1 uncultured Rickettsiales bacterium
AGCGCATCGATATCTGTTTCGGTGGCCGGTTTCGATTTCAGCTCTTCGATTTGGGCGCGCAGGTGGGTTAGCGGCGTACGAAGGTCGTGCGCGATATTGTTGCTTACCTCGCGGATGCCTTCCATCAGCAACTCGTTGCGCGCCAGAAAGCGATTGAGCAGTTGCGCCAGGTTGCTCAGGTCGTCCCATTTCGTCTCGATGGAAATCCGCCGCGACAGATCGCCTGTGTTCATGATGTCATGGGCCGTGGCGGCAATAGTATTGATACGGCTGACCACAAACCGGCTGATGATGAAACTCACCAGCACGACGATGGACATCAGCACGATAATGATGGTTCCGGCAATTTTCGCCGCGCCCATCGTCCGGGCTTCACGGATATAATCTTCGCTGCCAAACCCGAACAGGAAATAGACGATGAGCACTACCGACACGCCGAGCAGCACGGTAAAAAGCAACGCCATTTTGAAGCTGGAACTGCTCCAGTAGCGCCTAAGGGCTGTCTTCGATGATATATCCTGCACCGCGTACCGTTTTGATGAGTTTGTTGTTTGCGTCGCCAAGCTTCTTGCGCAGGCGGCTGATATGCACGTCGATCAGACCGGTCTGCGGGTCAAAGTGATAGTCCCACACCGCCTCCAGCAGCATCGTGCGCGTCACCAGCTGGCCTTTGAACTTCAGCAAATATTCCAGCAACCGGAATTCGCGCGTCTGCAGGTCTATAACTTTACCGGCAATCCGCACCTTTCTTGCCAGCAGGTCCATCTCGAGCTCGCCCGCCGACAGCATTGCGCTCTGGGAAGAAGAAGGGATATTGCGTTTCCCCAACGCCTCCACCCGCGCCAGCAATTCAGCGAATGCGAACGGCTTGACCAGGTAATCATCGCTGCCCGAGCGCAAGCCCAGCACCCGGTCATCGACATCCCCAAGCGAACTTAAAATGAGAACGGGCACAAGATTGCCTCCGGCGCGCAGGGTTTTGATCACCGTCAGCCCATCGATTTTCGGCAGCATGCGATCGACCACCAGCGCGTCATAGCGCTGCAGCCCCGCAAGATGCAGCCCGGCTTCACCATCTTTCGCATGGTCAAAGCTATGTCCAGCCTCTTTCAAGCCCTTCCCAAGATAGGAGACTATTTTCAAATCGTCTTCTATGACCAGTATGCGCATAGGGAATAATCCGTTATTATGGCGGATTATAGAGTGCAGCAGGCAATATTTATATAGCGATGTGGCGATTTTCCGGAAACACAGCCTGTATGATTTTCATATGCAACTACCAGCGGAAGCGTTTGCGAAGCCAGGCGCGCCAGCCTTCCCGTATCTGTACGTATCCGCCTGCGTTTTCGTCCCGGTTTTTCCGGTAGTGGCCGGCGTTGCTGCTCCTGAGGCATCGGCATAAGAAAATTCATGCTGTTCCAGAACAGTCCTGATAGGGGCATGGGTCAGCATAGCAATTCCTTTTAGGTGTATGTTTTGCGTGCCCGCAACGGGAGCAAATCAGCACGTTTTATGTGAGATAGATAATATCACTATTTAAAAATGTCAATTTTAATAAAATTACAATTATTATAGGTATAAATACAGCTTGAATACCCCATAATACTGATAAACATATTTTTATTTACGAACGAGCGACGCAGGCCTCGAAGGCGTAAAATGCCCTAGGCCAGATTCGACGACTGGTTGCCCGCCTGCACCGAAGCGCCACCGCCTGCCTGATAGGACGGCATCGGGATGATCTCAGCATTGCGGTATACGTTACGGTAATGCGAAAGCAGGGTTGCGAACATGTCTTCGAACGCTGCCCTGACGCCAATGAAGTACAGCAACGCATAGGTTGCGAACCCCGTGTTGATGAGCGCAATGACGGCTTTGGAGGTATGCCCCAGGAGATACTGGTTCAGCGCACAGTAGGCAAAAGCGACCGGCATCATTACGGCAATCATGCTGTAAAGAGCGGGTGCAGCGGTTCGCCCGGGGATCTTCGGCGTGCGGCAGAACGGGATTTTTTTGCCGGTGATGATCTGCTCGAAGGATTTAAGCACCCCGCCCATGACTATGGGAAACAGCATGAGGTTGAGAGCGCAGATACGCAGCGCATCGGAATAATGGTAGCCCGCATACTTCAGATCCCGCGTGAAAAGCACGAAAAACGGAACGATGGATAGCAGGAGCCACGGGCTGGAGAACATATCGCCGAATGGGTAAAAGCAGAAAAACAGCGCGACCACGCAACCCGTCGTAGTGGATGCAAGGTAATGAAAGCGCATGAAAAGCTCTTTGAACAGTCGGCTGTCCTTACGGGCGTTGAATACATAGTTGAACAGCTTCGGCAGGATCAGCAGCCCGCCATTGCTCCAGCGGCGACGCTGGATGAGCAGCGACCCGAAATCCGGCGGCGTAGCGGAAAACGTCATGCGCTCGGGATAATTGTATAATTTCCAGCCTTTGTGCACGAGATCGATGGTCGATTCGGTATCCTCGATGACGGTGCGATCCTGAATGTAGATCGAAACCGGATGCCCGTTTTCCATGCGCACTTCCTTGATTTCCTCAAGCGCCGCACGGCGAAGCATGGCGTTGGCGCCGACCCAGAAGGTAGCGTCCCAGTACGTATAGCCCTGATGGGTAAGGAACTGCACGTCGATGCAGGCGCCCGCAGCGCGCTCGACGCCTTTGGGCGCGCCCGGGAAGGCGGAGCATGGGGACTGGATAACGGCAAGCTTCCGGTTGCCGGGCTGCTCCATGATATGAATGAGGCGCAGCGCGTATTCAGAAAGCATCAGGCTGTCGGAATCGATGGTGTTGATGTAATCGGCATCCGGAATGGTGAAATCGGCATCCCCCGGCGCGACTTCGATTAAATGCAGTTCGCTTCCGATTTTCATTTCTTTCCACGATTTACCGACGAGCGCCATGTAGCTGTTCAGGTTCATGGCTTTATTCGCTTCGTGCGACAGGTTCGCGTATTTCTTGCGCTCGAAGCTTGAAAAACGGACATCGAAAATACCCGCCAGCCGCGCGTAGTGACAGGCGAAGAAATCCTTCATCGGCACATTGCCCGCATCCGCCATCGCACGAAGCTCGCTCGCAAGCGTTTCATGCTTTCCGGCCGGCGCATGCAAAATAGCTTCGACAAAGAAGCGGTCGGCATGATTCAGCGACTCCAGCGTTTTTCCAGCCATGAAGTTTTTGGCCACGCCTTCAAGCCATCCGGCGATCTGCTCATAGTTGGCGGCAAGGCGGAGAAGCTCTTCCTTACGGCATTTGTAACTGGCGCTGCCGCGCACACGGAAGGCGTCCTGCTCAGCACGGTAATACGCCGCCTGCGTATCGAACAACGCCTGAAGCTCCACGGGAATCTGCCGCGTATCCTCAAGCTTGACCATGTCGGGAAGCGACTTGGCGGGATGCGGATCGTCGATAAGCAGCACTACGTTCTTGCCGGGATATTCAGCAAGCGCCGCCGACATCATGGTTTGCCAGTTGACCGTACGCTCTTCCTTATACGAAGGAATCAGGACGGAAAGCGACGGGGAGGGATTCTCGTATATTTTATAAAGCTCGGCGGCTTCAGGCGGCTTGTGCTGCTCCCGGCGCCTGTAATGCCCACGCAGGCAGACCTGATAGAGGAGATTGCCATAGCTGACGAAAAACATACCGACCATAAACAGCACGGTCTCGAACACGTAGCGCGTATTGCCCTGCTGATAGGCCTTGTAGCCATCATACGCCAGAGAGGAGAATAATGCGCCCATGATCAGAAGCGTGGCGACGATGCAGACGCTTACTAACTGCGCCTCGAATTTATTGTTAACGGTCTTTTTCAGCATAACGATTCCCGGTGCTCATGAAGTCATCTGAACACCAGTCTGACAGTCATTTTTTGCGATAAGCCGGGGAATCTATAGATTCTCCGTGTATTTGCAAATTACACTTATGTAATGTTGATACCGGTGCCTATCCTAAGGCCAAAAGAATATGGCAATGCATTGATATTAAATAATATATTGATTTTTGATGCTTAACAGCGATGGGATGGCCGCTGTGCGAGATGCCGGTTTTTGCCCATAAAAACCATCAAAAGGACGGCACTTTGCAAAAAAGGGGATTCACCCCTGATCAGGACAACCCAGCCGCAAGCATACTAAGCGCTACGGCCTCGGCAATCTTGATGCCGTCTACGCCGGCGGAGAGAATGCCGCCCGCGTAGCCTGCGCCTTCGCCGGCGGGAAAGAGGCCTTTGGTGTTCAGGCTTTGGAAATCATCACCGCGCTTGATGCGGATGGGGGATGAAGTGCGGGTTTCTACACCGGTGAGCACCGCGTCGGCCATGTCGAAACCGCGTATCTGGCGGCCGAAAGCGACAAGCGCTTCACGGATGGCGGTGATGGCGTAATCGGGAAGGCACGTGGAAAGATCGGTCGGCGTCACGCCCGGCTTGTAGGAAGGAATGACACTGCCAAGCGCGGTGGAAGGCTTACCCGCGATGAAGTCGCCAACGCGCTGCGCGGGTGCGGCGTAGGTGGAACCGCCCGCGACAAACGCGGCTTCTTCCCATTTGCGCTGGAAGGCGATACCGGCGAGCGGTCCGCCGGGATAGTCCTGCTCAGGCGTGATGCCGACGACGATGCCCGCGTTGGCGTTGCGCTCGGCACGCGAATACTGGCTCATGCCGTTGGTGACGACGCGACCTTCCTCAGACGCGGCGGCGACCACCGTGCCGCCGGGGCACATGCAGAAGCTGTAGACGTCGCGTCCGTTGCTCGCGTGGTGGACGAGCTTGTAATCGGCAGCGCCGAGGATGGGATTGCCAGCGCCGGGGCCGAAGCGCGCTACGTCGATCAGCGATTGCGGATGCTCGATACGGAAGCCTATCGAAAACGGCTTGGCTTCAATATAAACGCCGCGATCATGCAGCATCTGGAATGTGTCCCGCGAGCTGTGGCCGATGGCAAGCACGACATGGTCGGAGGCAATGCGCTCGCCGCTGGCAAGCGTTACGCCGCGCACACGGCGCTGCTCGTCCATATCGATGTCGGTCACGCGGCTTTCCCAGCGGTATTCGCCGCCGAGCGATTCGATGGTCGCGCGCATGTTTTCCACCATCTTCACTAGTCGGAACGTGCCGATATGCGGGTGGGCTTCGGTAAGGATTTCGGGCGGCGCTTCGGCTTTGACGAATTCGGTCAGGACTTTGCGGCCCAGGTGGCGCGGATCTTTGATCTGGCTGTAAAGCTTGCCGTCGGAAAACGTGCCCGCCCCGCCTTCGCCGTATTGCACGTTGGATTCGGGATCGAGGACGGATTTTCGCCAGAGCTTCCATGTGTCCTTGGTACGCTCACGCACGACTTTGCCGCGCTCCACTATGATCGGGCGGAACCCCATCTGCGCCAGAAGCAGTGCCGCGAACAACCCGCACGGCCCGGCGCCGATCACCAGAGGGCGCGAAGACATTTCCGCAGGCGCGCGGGCGACGAATTTATAATCGATGTCCGGCGTGGGTTTGACATGCGCGTCTTTGGCAAAACGCCTGAGTATCGCTTCCTCGTCCTTCACTTCCACGTCGAGCGAATAAACGAGCAGGATGTTGGATTTCTTGCGCGCGTCGTGGCCGCGGCGGAATACCGTGCAGGAAATCAGGTCGCGCGGAGCGATGCCCAGACGGGCGATGGCGGCTTTGGCGATCGCTTCGGGGGGATGGTCGAGGGGAAGCTTGATTTCGGTAAGGCGGAGCATAAAGAATATATATGAATGATTAGAGAGGGTTGTAGCCTATGCTGTTTCCGCAATACAGGAAATAATGCGGGATTCGGGACGGTAAATCTTTGCCACGCCCGCATAATCAGGGTATTACAGCCCCATGAGGCATAAGAAGGACTCTTCCAATAAAAAAGGGCGGCATCGCAAGGGCGGGAACAAATCCCGCTTCGGGCGCGGGAAGGTACCGGAACTGTCGATGCTCGTGATTACCCATATCAGCCATGAGGGCGAGGTATTCGCCGCCCCTCTTGAATGGGACGGAAAACGCGCACCGCCGCATATCGAGGTGATAGAATCGGCCGCGCTCCCTGCCGTGAGCAAAGGCGACCGTATCATGGCGAAGCTTCGACAGCTTTCGCAGCATCAGTATCAGGCCGTCGTCATCAGGGTTCTGCCGAAGGAAACCGCCAAGAAGATCATCGGGATTTTTCTTTCCACGCAGGGCGGCGGCGGCATCATCGAACCGGTGAGCCGCAAAAGCAAGGATAGCTATTTCGTAGCGCCCGAAGATTCGAAAGAGGCGATAAACGGCGAGCTGGTCAGCGCGGTGACGACCCCGGACGCACCGTCAATCGGCCTGCCCCGCGCATGCATCGAGGAACGGCTGGGAAGCCTGAAATCGCCTCGCGCCGCAAGCCTTATCGCCGCGCAGTTGCACAGCCTGCCGTCACAGTTCAGCGCGGCGGCACTGGCAGAAGCGGAAGCCTCCAACCCGCCGGTCATGGAAGCGGGCCGCGAGGATATCCGCGATATCCCGCTGGTGACGATCGACGGCGAAGATGCCCGCGATTTCGACGACGCGGTGTTCGCCGAGCCCGACACGGACGATGACAACAAAGGCGGGTTCCACCTGCTGGTCGCCATCGCCGACGTCGCCTATTACGTGAAAGAGGGAAGCGCGCTCGATGAAGCGGCGGTGGAACGCGGCAACTCGGTGTATTTCCCAGACCGGGTCATTCCAATGCTGCCCGAGCGGCTTTCCAACGGGCTGTGCTCGCTTAATCCGAATGAGGACCGGTATTGCATCGCTGTGCATCTGTGGATCGACGCGAAAGGCGTGACAAAGCGCTATCGATTTATCCGCGGGCTTATGCGCTCGCATGCCCGCCTGACATATAATCAGGTTGAGCACAGTGCGGGCACGCTCGATAAAACCGTGCAACCGCTGGTGGCCAATCTGATCGCCGCTTACAAGATCATGGCCGGAGAGCGCGACCGGCGCGGGGCGCTGGCGCTGAACCTGCCGGAGTTCAAAGTAATATTCGGCGAGAACGGCGAAGTGGCGCAGATTATCCAGCGCCCGCAGCTGGAGAGCAACCGGCTGATCGAATCCTTCATGGTGGCGGCCAATGTCGCGGCGGCGGATTACCTGATCAAGCATCGCGCGCCGGGCATTTACCGCGTGCATGAAGTGCCTTCCGAGGAAAAACTTGAAGACTTACGCCAGTTTCTCGGGCTTTCCGGCTATTCGCTGCCCAAAGGCGTCATTACGCCCGAACATTTAAACCGCGTGCTGCTCAAGGCAGAAAGCAAACCCAACAAGGAAATCATTCATAACAGCGTGCTGCGCAGCCAGATGCAGGCCTATTACGCGCACCAGAACCTTGGCCATTTCGGACTCGGGCTCACGCATTACTGCCACTTCACCTCGCCCATCCGCCGCTACTCAGACCTTGTCGTACACCGTTCACTTGTAGCGCTTCTTGAGCAGGATAAGGCGAAGCTGCCGCCCGCAGGCACGCTTCCCGATATCGCGCTGCATATTTCCGATACCGAGCGGCGGGCCATGCAGGCCGAGCGCGATGCCAGCGACCGATATAAAGTACTGTTCATGACGCGCCATATCGGTGACAGTTTTTCGGGACGCATCACCGGCCTCAATGAGTACGGACTGTATATCACCCTTCCCGAAAACGGGATTACCGGCTTCGTGCCGGTGCGCAACCTCGGCGGCGATTTTTTCGTCTACGATAAAAAACACGGCTGCTACAAAGGCCATCGCAGTAAATTCACCTACACGCTCGGCGATGTGCTCGACGTACGGGTGGTGGAGGCTAATCCCACCACCAATAACCTCATCTTCCAGCCGGAAATACCGCAGGCGCAGGCAGGAATCCCGATACCCGGACGCTCCGAACCCCTGCGCGGCAAGAAGAAACACGGCAAGCCGCCGAAAGGAAAAAACCACAAGCGGCGCGGGAAGAAGTAACCATGCCCCAGCCCAAATTCCTCTCCAAACCCATGAACGAAATGACGCCCGAAGAATGGGAGTCGCTGTGCGACGGCTGCGGATTATGCTGCCAGATTCGCGTGGAGGATATCGATACCGGAGAGCTGGCGCTGTCCAACGTCGCCTGCCGCTACCTGTGCCTGAACAGTCACCGCTGCACGGATTACGCCAACCGCCAGAAGAACGTGGCAGATTGCGTGAAGGTCACGCCCGAAAACGTGCATGAGATGAACTGGCTGCCGCATACCTGCGGCTACCGCGTCGTCGCGCGCGGCGAAGCGCTTCCGAACTGGCACCCGCTGGTATGCGGCAAGCCGGAACGCGTGCATAGCTCCGGCCCGTCGATGAAAGGCTCGCTGATTTCGGAAGATGAAGCGGATTGGGAATAAGCGGTTAATCCTGCTTATAGCGAACGTCGATGACGCTTATGCTTTCGACGCCCCCCGGCGCTTGAAACTCGATGACGTCGCCCGCGCGCGATTTCATGAGCGCTTTGGCCAGCGGTGAAATCCAGCTGATCTTGCCTTGCTTTAAATCGGCTTCGTCGATGCCGACCAGTTTTACGGTATGCTCCTTATCGTCCCCATCCGCATAGGTTACTGTTGCGCCGAAGAAGACCTGCGTTAAATCCTGCTGGCGGGCGGGATCAACGATCTCGGCGCTTTCCAGCCGTTTGAGGATATAACGTATGCGGCGGTCGATTTCCCGCAGGCGCTTCTTGCCATAGATGTAGTCGCCGTTTTCCGAGCGGTCGCCATTTCCCGCCGCCCACGATACGATTTCGACGATCTTAGGCCGCTCGTCGCGTTGCAATGCGCGCAGTTCTTTCTGCAAAGCATCGGCGCCCCCAGGCGTCATGTAATTTTTTACCTGCGCAGGGAGCGTGTCCGCTGCTTCCGGCTCATCGTCGTCGCCATCGGTTTCCTTGGTGAAAGCTTTGCTCATCGTTACCTGTTCTGCATGGATTTCTGGATAAGCATATCCAGCGATTGCAAAAACTGTGAGCGGTCTTTTTTAGAAAACGCAGGATTATTCCCCCTGATCTCCCCCGCTTCGCGTAAATGGGCGTTTAACCCGCGCAGCGACAGCGCGCCGCCGATATTATGGCTCGTAAAATTGCCAAGCGCCATGCAACCCTTCTCAATGCACCGTGCGGCAAGCAGTATATCGGCGGTAATCACGATGTCGTCCTCACCCGCATGCCCGGTGATCCAGTCGTCAGCCGCATCGAATTTCGCGCTCACGATTACCTGCTTCACGCCTTGCATCGGCCGCATTCCCTGATTGCTCACCAGCGTCACCGGCAATGCGTAGCGGGTGGCGACCTTTACCACCTCCGCCTTGACCGGGCAGGCATCGCCGTCGATGAAAATTTGCATCCGATCGCTACTTAAACAGTGGCCGCAGTTTTTCAAGCTCTTCGTGGATGATGATGGGAATCAGCGAGGAATAGGTGTTCAGGATAACGATGGCGTTGACCGTGCCGTCGCCGCCCCATTTGACGGCTTCCTTCAGCCGCGCGGCCATGTCCTGATTGAGCGAGCGCATGGTGTTGTAGAGGTTTTCGATATCCTTCAGATCGGCGGCGATGGGTTTGCGTCCCATCCCGTCCAGCAACTGCCCCATAAGGTAGGTGGAAGTGATGCGGTAGATGGTTTCCTCAAGCGTGGAAAACGGCAGGTGGTAGCGTGCCATATATTTGAACGGCTGCATCAGCGGGCTGCCGCTGGTGGCCATGATGAGGCCGAACAGGCTGCGCAGCGCGTCCTGCACGTCGCATTCCTTGACGTAGCTGCGCTCGGGCGTAACGACGGTGGTGACCGCCCTTGTGTGCGACAGCAGGCCGTTGAATTTCTGGATCGGCTCCACCAGGCGCAGCGCGATAGGGCAACAATCGCTTGCTTTCAGCGGCCCCTGATGAGGTTTGGTCAGATCGAGGCGCACCCATTCGGGGATTACGTCCATAGGCGGCACGCGCGAGATCATGGTGTCCTTGTCGATATCGACCTCGTAGGAGGTGACCGAGCCGTCTTCCAGCTTCAACTGGTATTCGATAGTGTAATGCTTGTCGTCTTCCATGTGCGTTCCTATTGCATCGGCAGCGGCGTTATCGCCAGCAGCGCCTGTTCGTCTATCGCGTCGATCAGCCCGGGTGGTACGTATTTACGCGCGAATTCCATGTAGGTTTTCGAGGTGATGAAAAAATCGACCACGTCCGGGTCGAGATGGTTCTGCTTTTTCATCTGGCCGATGATGTTCATGCATTCCGAAAGTTTCTTCGGCGCTTTGTACGGGCGGTCGACCGCGGTCAGCGCCTCGAACACGTCCGCCACCGCCATCATCCGCGCCGGGATCGACATATCGCCCGCTTTGATGCCCTTGGGATAACCCGAGCCGTCCATGCGTTCGTGGTGGCCGCCCGCGTATTCCGGCACGCGCTTCAGATGCTTGGGGAACGGCAGCGCTTCGAGCATGGCGCAGGTATGCACCATGTGGTCGTTCATGATGTTGCGCTCCTCGCTGGTGAGCGTGCCGCGGCGAATGCTGAGATTATAGAGCTCGTTCTCCGACAGGATGGATTCGGTTTTCCCGCCCGCCTGCCAGCTGTATTTCTCCGCTATCTCCTTCAGCCGCGCGAGATGCTCATCGGACATGAACTCGCTGCCGATATTGGCTTTGGCGATGAAGGCGAGGTCGTCATCCATCTGCTTCAGGCGTTCGGTGAGGTCGGTGGGCGCAGCGAGCATAGCGTCGCGCTTCATGATCTCGAAACGCAGCTTGAGCAGTTCGATACGGTCGAAGATGGTTTCAAGCTTTGTGGCCTTGTCCATGATGTGGATAGGCGTGGTGATCTTGCCGCAATCGTGCAGCCAGCCCGCGATGTGCAGCTCGTATTTCTCGATGTCGGTAAGGGTAAAATCCTTGAACTTTCCTTCTTTGGCTTCGCACGCCGCCGCAGCGAGCATATTGGTCAGCACCGGTACGCGCTCGCAATGCGCGCCCGTGTAGGGGGATTTCGCGTCGATGGCCTTGGCGATCATCTTGATGAACGATTCCAGCAGTTCCTTCTGCGCCTGGATGAGCTGCTTGTTGTCGAGCATGATCGCCGCCTGCGAGGCGAGCGACTGCACAAGGTTCTGCGCTTCAATGCTGAAGGGGATAACTTCGCCGGTAGCAGGGTTGCGGGCGTTGACCAGTTGCAGGCAGCCAAGCACCTCGCCGGTATAGCTTTCCATCGGGATGGTGAGCACCGAGCGGGTGCGGTAGTTATATTTCGCGTCAAACGTCTTGGTGCCGGCGAAATCGAAGCCGTCGGCGTTATAGACGTCGTCGATATTGACCGGCTTTTTTACCAGCACGGCAAACACCGCCTGCGTGGCGAAATTGGGTTCCCCCGTTTTCGGGTCGTGCAGGTGGATCGGCGTCATGGGCGCTTTTACGCCGGTGCTGCCGCCATAGGCGATGTTCAGCGTGTCGTTGCGCACGATGGAGAACTCCAGCCGGTCGTCGTCGGTGCGGTAGTAGAGCGTGCCGCCGTCGGCACCGGTGATTTCCTTGGCTTCGGTCAGGATGATTTCCAGCAGCCGCTCGAAATTGTCTTCCGTCGAAAGCGCCGTGCCGATGGCGACGAGGCGCTTGACCAGCGCCACGGCGTCGTGGCCGGATGCCTCGGCGCTATGGGAAATGGCGGGATTCGGTCTGGCAGGCATTTCGGCTCCTTAAAAAAGGCGGATATCCCATATATTTATAGTGGTTATGGGTTAACTTTCGATTAAGCCGAGCCGCAGCCCCTCGCGGGCGACAACAGCGTCAGAACGCAAGGATTTCAGCGCCTCAGCGCGTTTATCAAGCACCGCGTCAGTGGCGTCAGGATCATGGTGGAATACGGTAAGCGTCCCCGCCCCCGCCGCTTCGGCCAGCCGCACGCCCTGCTGCCAGGTGGAATGCCCCCAGCCCTTGTAGCGGGCGAATTCCTCATCGGTGTAGGTGGAGTCGTAGATCAGCACGTCCGCGCCCTTCACGAATCGCACCAGCCCCTCTTCCACCGTGCCGGACGTATGCTCGTAATCGGTAATGTAACAGACCGACTTTCCGCCGTAATTAATGCGCCAGCCGGTAGCACGGTCGGGATGCGAGAGCGCGTAGGTGCTTATGCTTATGCCATCTTCCTGCCAGTCCCCGGAAAACTCGCCGCCCGCAGCAAAATCGTTGAATTCGACGCGCGCCTTGAAATCCCAGATGGTAAGCGGGAATACAGGCGGCTGCATGATGGCGCCGATGGTTTCGGAAAGCGCATGTTCCGGGTGGAGATGCCCCGCCCAGAACCGCACGTGTCGCGACGCATCGTAACACGGCGCGAAAAACGGCACGCCGAGTATGTGGTCGATATGGGTGTGGCTGAGGAATACGTCGATGCGCTCGTCCTTCAGCGAATCGCCGAGCGCACGGATTCCGGTACCGGCATCAAGGATGAAGCTGCGCCCGCCGCAACGCACTTCCACGCACGACGTATTGCCGCCGTATCGCAGAGTCGCGGGACCGGGCACGGGCAGCGTGCCGCGCACTCCCCAGAATTTCAGCCAGAACGGATGTTTCTTTTGCATAACGTCAGAAATTCTTGGTGAAGGTGAGCGCGTAACGATGGTTGTCATATTCGTAGTTTTCGATGTTGGACATGACGTCGGTATAGGCGTAGGCCGCCGTGACCATCGTGTCGAACATGAGTTTCCGTCCGATCATGAGCTGCGCGCTGCGCTCGGAATCGTTGCGTTTCTTGACGCTCACCAGCGGATCGCTTTCGTCGTAGAACGATTCCTTGTAGCCCCCGCGCGCAACCGCGAAGGTGTCAGCAAACCAGCCACCCGCGATGTCGGACGGGAAGCTGTAGGTGTCGCTTATCACCACACCCGCCTGCGTATTGGCGTAATAATCCTGCTTGGCGCTTTCCTTGCGCAGTGTAAAAGCAGCTTCCCACATCTGATTCTTCGAGAACGGATAACGCAGGCCCGCCTGCCCCTGACGCGCCTGCCCGGCGCGGTCGTGATAGGTGGTGACCGTGCGTGAATTGAGGAACTCGCGGTATTCCCACTGCGATTCCAGCCAGCCGCGAAGCCCGGCATAGATAGGGAATTCCAGTATGGCCTCGACGCTCGGATCGCGCAGGTAGCTCTGCGCGTCGAGGCGCAGGAAATTGTAGCCACCCATGACGGTGAAATGCACGTCCGCCGGACGGTAGACGAATTCCGGGCCGCTGCGCACGCCGTAGAGCTGGAGGTTCAGTTCAGGCAGGGCGTGCTGGCGGGTGAGATAGGTGATGGCGCTGCTTTGCCAGCGCATGGAAACGTCTTCCGACACCTTGCCGATATCATAGGCGTGCGACACGGTGGCGGCAGTGAATTTCTGAATATCGCGGCGTGCCTGCGCGCCTTCGCCGAGCGGTACGGTGGTGTCCAGCACGAGGATGTTGCCGGAACCGGGCGCGGCGTTCGCGTTGGTGTCGGAGCCTATGCCGCCTGTGATCGACGCAGAGAAGTGATGGCGGCGGGTAGCCCTGTCGATTTTATCCAGCACTATTTCAATGTTTTCGCGCACTTGTTTGGGCGGTTTTCTTTCCAGTACGCCATTAAGCATCGCTCGCGCTTCATCGTAACGGCCAAGGGACACGTATATCAGGCTAAGATCGAGCCTGACCGGGTCAAGGCTGGGATCGAGCGCCAGCAACCGTTCATAACACCACGCCGCGTCTTCGGATTTGTTCAGCGTGGTCGCCATCTGCGCGCAGGCGTAATAATTCTCGCGGATGCCAGGGTTTGTTTTTATTTTCTGCTTCAGCTCGATAAGCGCCGATTCACGCGGGAGATAGGCGTCGAGGTCGTATTCGCTTTTGATCTGCGCGTGTGCGGGAACGACACCGGCAAACGCCAGCAACATAACCACACAACCACCGCGAAAAACACGCATCGGTATCCCCGGATTTTATAACGCCCATAAAGTACCCCAAGAGTGTTAATAAAAAATGTGCTTGCTATTTGCCGGTAAAGACGCTTTCGTGAAAACAATAAATTCCTGTGAGTACAAAGACTTGTTATGATGGCTCCGCGTCTTTCCTGGCTGGTCCCCTGCCTGCTCATCGTGGCGGCGGTGGGGCTTAAGGTGTCGGAACCGGAGCCGGTGGTCGATTTCCAGAACCGTGTTTTCGACTATTACCAGAAGCTCAAGCCACGCGTTTACGAACCCGCCCCCGTACGCATCGTCGACATCGACGACGAAACCCTCGCCCGCGTCGGCCAATGGCCGTGGCCGCGCCCGGTAATGGCAAAGCTCGTGGAAAAACTGCAGGGCGAAGGTGCGGCGGCCATCGCCTTCGATATCGCGTTCGCCGAGCCGGACCGCACCTCGCCCAGGCAGATCGCGGCGCTGTGGAACGACCCGTCACTGGCGGACCTCCCCGACCATGACGAGATATTCGCTCACGCCATTGCGTCCGCGCCGGTCGTCACCGGTTTCGTGCTGACGCATGGCGGCGCGTCCGTCCCGGCGGTCAAAGGCGGATTTGCCGTCGCCGGGGACGACCCCTCCCCGTTCCTCCCCGCCTTCACCGGCAGCGTCACCACGCTTGCGGTGCTGGAAAAAGAGGCAAAGGGCAACGGCGCGCTCAATAGCGAACCGGGCCGCGACGGCATCATCCGCCGCCTGCCGCTGGTGTTTACAATGAACGGCACGCTCTACCCGTCGCTGGCCGCAGAGGCATTGCGCGTGGCGCAGGGCGCGGGTAGCCATGTCGCAAAAGCCGTGGGTGCGAGCGGCGAAGCGGGCGGCACCGGCGGCATGGTCGCCATCAAAACCGGCGATGTCGTTATTCCCACCGACCGCAGCGGCGGGCAGTGGCTTTATTATACGCAAGCCTCGCCGGAACGCTATATCCCCGCATGGCAGGTACTGGAAGGCGTAGCGCCGCGCGATAAAATCGAAGGCAATATTATTTTCGTCGGCACCAGCGCCGCGGGGCTGAAAGATATCCGCGCCACCCCGCTCAGCCCCGTGCTTCCCGGCGTGGAAGTGTTCGCCGAAAGCGTCGAGCAGGCCATGCTCGGCGTCACGCTTTCACGCCCCGACTGGATACGCGGCGCCGAAATCGCGCTGATGGCAGCCGCCGGGTTGCTGCTGCTTGCGATTAATGCATGGCTCACGCCGCTCTGGGGCATGGCATGTCTTGGGCTTATCCTCGTGGGCGCGCTTGGCGTATCGTGGGTGGCGTTTGCCGATTACCGGCTCCTCGTGGAACCCGTGATGCCGGTGCTCGCCGTTATTCTGGTGTATTTTTCCGACGCGCTTATGCGTTACGTCCGCGCCGAGCGCGAGCGCGCGCAAGTACGCACCGCCTTCGCGCAGTATATGTCCCCGGCGCTGGTGGACGAACTGGCGCGCCACCCCGAACGGCTCACCCTCGGCGGCGAAATCCGGCCCTTAAGCGTCATGTTCTGCGACATGTGCGACTTCACATCGATCTCGGAAAACCTGCCGCCCGAACAGCTCACCCGCCTCGTCTCGCGGTTTCTCACGCCGATCACCGAGGTCGTACTCGACCATAAAGGCACTATCGACAAATATATCGGCGATTGCGTCATGGCGTTCTGGAACGCACCGCTTGACGATCCTGACCACGCGAAAAATGCGGCAAGGTCGGCGCTTGCGATTCAGGACGCGCTGGAAGCCATGAACGCGCAAAGCGCCACCGGCCCCGACGCCCTGCAACTTCGCGCCACCATCGGTATCAACACCGATAGCTGCTGCGTGGGCAATATGGGCACCGACAGCCGCTTCAACTATTCGGCGCTCGGCGACGGCGTCAACCTCGCAGCACGCCTGCAATCGCAATGCCGCCATTACGGCGCTGACATCATCATCGGCGAAGCCACCGCAAAAGAGCTCGGCATGGCCTGCCTTGAGCTCGATCTGGTGAGGGTAAAGGGCAAGGGCAACGCCGTGCATATCCTCGCGTTGATGGGCGACGAAATCATGGCCGCCAGCCCGAGCTTCGCCACGCTCCTGCAAAAACACCACCTATTGCTCGACGCCTACCGCAAAGGCGCGTGGGATAAAACCGACGCAGCGCTTGCCGATTGCTGCAAGGCGGCTGGAGCCATCGCCCCGTCGTTTGCGGGCGGGATCTACGAGCGTTTCGCCGCACGTATCGCCGCGCTGAAAGGCACCGCGTGGGACGGCGTGTACGAGGCTGCGGAAAAATAGCTACTGTTTGCCGCCGACGAACATGCCGTTGGCGTTGACCTGCGTGGGGTTGGAACCGGCAGATACTTGGTAGTTCCCCGAAAGCAGGCTGGCATTGGCGCCGTAAAGCGCGGAGTCGGCGTTACCGGTAACGCTTACCGGGCCGGGGGTCAGTCCCGAGGAGGAGGGAAGATTCGCCACGCCGCTCAGGGGGATATTATTCAGGTCCGTGCCTGAGCCCGTACCGGTAAGCTGGAAACCGCCGACATTGATCGTCAGGCTGTTTAAGTGCCGGTTGGCGAAATCGATCTGCGCGGTGAAATTACCGAAGTCTTTGCGGTCGATGGCCCCCATTTTCGTGCGCCCGAATACCGATCCGCCGTAATTCACCACGCCGAAAGTGTTATACGTCGAAGGAAGCGTGTTCAGGTTATGCGTGAGCAGCGGCAGGGCCGTGACGGTCTGCGTGATGCTGTCCAGCGTCGGCGTGGTCGGGTTCTGGTTGTGGATGAAGAATATATCGTGCGCCCAGATGCCCCAGTTTGTTGCGGTATTCCCGCCCGTAGTCGTGCCGCCGCTATTGGTCGTGGTGTTGGTGCCCGTGCCCGCGCCGGGGCTGGTGTTGATATTGATCGGCATCACCACCGGGTTAATGATCGTAGTGCCGGGCGGTGGCGGAGGAGGAGGCATGTACGCGCCATCGCCTTTAGGCGGCGGCGGAGGATTCATCGGCCCCTCACCGGGCGGAGGAGGAGGATTCATCGGTCCTTCACCGGGCGGCGGCGGGTTCACCGGGCCTTCGCCGGGAGGAGGCGGATTGCCCTGCCCGTCACCGGGAGGCGGGGGATTCTTGGGAGCCGGGCCGTTCGGGCCACCGGGCTTGGGCGGCTGGCCGGGCTGGCCTTCGTCATGCGTCGGCTGCGCCACTTTGTTGAAGCTCTGGACGTTCGCCTGCACCTGTTCCGGGCGCATCGGCTCAGCCGCACCGCTGTTGTGCATGACCACGCCGCCGCCGAACTGCGTCACCGACTGGGCCACGCCCGCCGCGTTATCCACTTTCATGTCGCGGCCATAAAGGAAAATGGCTTCCGACTGCTTGCCGTCACCCGCCACGCTCACCTGCACGATGCCGCCGCGGATACCGACGGTGGACACTGGCGTTTTGATCGTCACGTAGTCTTTCTTGGTAAGCGCGCCCCCGATCAGGCGCAACGTGCCGCGCGCGCTTTGCAGCGACATCTCGCCCGCGCCCGCCTCCGGGTTATAGACGAAGGTGTCGATGGTAACGCTGGTGTCGGGCACAAGGGTCAGCGATGAACGGTCGAGGAACATGAGCTGCGCCTTGGCGCCCGGCCCCGTATGCAATGTTTCATTAATATAAACGGCGTCGCCCGCTTTCACGCTCACGGTGGTTTTATCGGGCATTACGCCGGTGACGTTCCCCTGAAGGTTGCCGATTACGCCCGCTTTCTGCAACTCGGCGGCAAACGCCGGCCCGGCGAATACGAACGCCGCAGCAGCCGCCAGCAATACGGATTTATGCGCCATGCAGGTATCCGTCCGCTTCCTTGATCACTTCCGCGGGCGCGCCGGGGGTGGACCGGGCTTCCATGAAATACTGCTTCGCGATCATGTCCGAACCAAGCAGATGATAGAGTATGCCGATTTGCAGGCGGATTTTGGCGTTGCCCGGCTCGTTCATGAGAATGCGCTCAAGCGGGGGAATCGCCGATTCATAATCTTTGATCTGCATCGCCAGGCCGGCATAGTCGAGATTGAGCTGGCGATCGGTGGGGTTTTTGAGGAGGGCGGCATAGCTGCGTTCCAGCGGGTTCGCTTCGCCCTGCGCCAGCGCGGGAAGCGCAAACGCAAGAGCGCAACTAAACGCCAGTATTCCTGCTATCTTATATGCCGCATGCCGCATGTGTACGCCGCCAAGGTAAAAAACGCAGCTTACAGGCTACCGCACGTTGCTTAACCGAGCCTTAATAATAGAAGGCAATTTATCTAAATAGACCGCGGAAGACAAATAAACCTCTTGTTTTACCGATATTTAATTACTGCGTCCTATAATTTTCACACTTAGCGCAAATGTTTGCCCCTGCCCGATTGTCTAATCCTGTGAATAAGGGATGAGACGTAATGCCCAAGTTGCATGACGAAGACGACAAGACACTGATAACCCGGGCGCAGCAGGGCGATGACCGGGCGTTTGAGGAATTGCTTCGCCGCTATTACGACAGGATATTCGCTATGGCATGTTCATGGTGCTTAAACCGCGATACGGCGCAGGACGTAACACAGGCCGTCTGCATGGCGATTGCAAAAAATATCCATGGCTTCAAGCACGACTCGACGTTCCTGACCTGGGCCTACCGCATCACTATCAATACCGCCAAAAACGTCGCCACCGGGACGCGCTACCGCCATATTCTATATCAACGCCGGGCAGGCCGTGCAGAAACCGAAAATGGAATTCGGGCCGGAAAAACCTATCACGCAGGTCATGACGACTAAGCAGGCTTACGACGCCATCCCCCATCTACAGGTAACGTTCGAAGCGGCAAAAGCGGAGTCCATGCCGTCCGAAGAGGCGCAGTACCTTGAGCGATTTTTCGCGCTGGTCGATCTGGCTGTTATCGAGCGCGTGCAGACCATGCGCGCGTTCCATGGCAATGGCGGCGCCGATAACCGGAATTCCATGGAAATCCTGCGCCGGATGGAAGCGCTGCCCGTTCCCGAAAAACTGAAAACGGCGCACGATCTCGTCGTTACTGCCGTTTTTGAAGAAAAACAGTTCCTCGACGCATGGCGCGAAAACCGCAATACGCAAATCTCGCGCACCGACCCACGCCTGGGCTCAATCAGCAGAAAGCTGATACAGGCGTACCAGATTTATATGTCAGGCTATCCGAACGAAGGCGAACATAACCGCAACGCTTTCTACCAGCATCTCTGCGCGCTCGATTTCCTCTAATACTTGCCGAACACCATGTGCTTCGTGCCATCCTTATCAAAATAAGCAAGGAACGGGTCTTCGCTGGCATCGTTCAGCGCCAGCCCCATGACGATGCGGTCGGCGTGCTTGCTGTCTTTGAAATAATCACTGGCGATTCATTACTTCCTGCCAGCCGCAGCAGTAATCTCAGGTTACCCTTGTTGTCGGAAAAGCCCGCCAGCGGCAGGCCCTTTTCGCCGGCTGCATTATACGTGCCAAACTGGATACGCACCTTCCCGTCCTCGCCGTAGAAATTCTGCATCGGCGTCCCGGCATACACGCCAACATCAAGGCGCTTCTTTCGGTTCTGGTCGAAGAATTCGCGGAGCTGCCCGCCTGCGCTTTCCATCGCCGCTACAGCAACGTTCGATGCGAATATACGCTCCGAAAGCGCCCCGCCCGCGAACGCGGAAAGGCACAGCATCGCCATTTTCATGAATTCACGTGTTTTCATCATTTTCTCCCGCTTGCGGTTGATTCGCCGAACTGGCCGAACACCATGCGCTGCACGCCGTTCTTGTCGATATATAACATAAAAGGATTTTCGCCGGGTTCATAATGCGCGAGCCCCATATCCATATATTTTCCTGAAAGAACGGTACATTGGCGCCCCCGTATCGTCGCAGGGAAAACTACAGTTTCCCGATTACCGCTTCCAGCTCGGCTTCCGCCGCCTGTAATTGCTGCTGCAACTGCGCGTAAGTCAGGTTCAAATCCTTTAGTTCCTTTACCTCGCCGCTGGCGCAGGCGTTGGCGATTTCATTTTCCATGGCGTCCTTTCGGGCGCTTAAATCGGCGATCTTGCGTTCGATCTTCGCCGCTTCTTTTTCTGCCTGCGAAAGCTTGCGCGCAGGCGCTTCTTTCACTTCTTCTTTAGGTTTCTTCGCTTCGCGCTTTTCGTTCTCCCGCTCGCGCTTGCGTTGCTGCACGACCTGACGGCTATACGCCTCAAGATCGTCGTCATACGGTTTGCAGGTGCCGTCAGCCACAAGCCACAGGCGATCGACCACGCATTCGACCAGATGCGCGTCGTGGCTTACGAGTATTACCGCGCCGCTATATTTATTGAGCGCCTGCATGAGCGCCTCGCGGGCATCGATGTCCAGATGGTTGGTAGGTTCGTCAAGCAGCATGATATGCGGCGCGTCGTAGCTCATCAGGCAAAAGAGCAACCGCGCCTTTTCGCCGCCCGAAAGCTCGCCGATTTTGGTATCGGCCTTAAATTTATCAAACCCGAAATGCGCGATCACCGCACGGATCTTGGACTCGGATTCGCCCTTCATGG
>CAZBUX010000005.1:0-267 GCA_964495185.1 uncultured Rickettsiales bacterium
AGAAATGTAATGTTCTTCACGTCACCGCGCCCGGAAATCAGGCAAGCCTATGAAATTCCTGAAACCACGCGGTTCCACACGGTCAAATACATGACAAAACCAGGTCAGGAGCTGCCTAAAACCGGATCAAACCGGGCGGGATGGCGAACCAGTGCGGATAGAGCAGCGGCAGCATCACCGCAAAACCGAACGCGGCCGTCAGCGGAAAGCGCTTCGTGCGGCGCAGGACGACTTTCAGCACATGGTCGAGGCAGTGGAACGCGAGAA
>CAZBUX010000005.1:277-3101 GCA_964495185.1 uncultured Rickettsiales bacterium
GAGAAACAGGGCCATGAAATGAAACACACGCGCTTCGCCCACGCAAAGCCCGCCCACGGCAAGCAACTGCGCGACCTTGGGCAGCACGTAGATATGCCCGACCTTCTCGATTTTCTTGCGGAAGATGACGGCGCCCACCAGCATCCCGTAAAAACCGCCGTAGAAGAACGGGAAGATCGAGGCGTCCACCAGCGTGCGGTACAGCGTGCCGAACACGATGACGCAGACGAGGATTTTGCCCATGATCATGCCTTCGTTGGCTTCGATGGCCGCAAGCGTGATGAGGAACACGCCGATCAGCACGAGCAATATGTAATGCTGGCCGAAATTATACTGGAAGAAGGTGAGGACGAACAAAAGCCCGACGAGCAATTCCGTCCACGTATGCGAGGTGGGAAACGGCTGCGCGCAGTAGCGGCAGCGGTGCTTCAGCAGCAGCGCGGAAAACACCGGGAACAGGTCTTTTACCTGCAACGGCGTGTTGCAATTGCCGCAATACGGCGTCTTGTCGAGGATCAGCCGCCCGCGCGGCAGGCGGTGGACAAGGCTGCACGCATAATTCCCCGCCGCGAACCCGAGCACCGTGGCCCAGATCACGCCACAGAGGATGTAAGCGAAAGGAATGTTTTGTACGGCGTCGAACATTAGTTTTGCACCTTTGCGTCAGGGTCGAGCAGCGAATCGATGTAGCGCCCCTGGAAAAGCGAAATACCGAGCGCCTGCCCGTATTCCACGGCGGCGAGGTTATCGCAGCGGCAGAGGATGATGCGGTTGGTGCCGCAGCGGGTGATGGCGGCGGAAAGCGCGCGGTTTTCTTCGCTGCCCAGTTCGATTTTCGGGTCGGCGTTCCACTGCACCTTGATCAGGTTCAGGCCGAGCTTCTCGCGGTCGATATGCAGGAAGCTTTGCGTGGAAAGCCCGTCGAGGCACACGCGGTAGCCGAGCTTCTGCGCTTCGCTGCGCGCGAGGATGAAGGCGTTGGTATCGGCAAACACGTCGATGGCCGGAACCTCGATCACCATCGACACTTTGGTGGAAGGCTTCAGGCTCGCGTCGAATTCGGCGAACGCTGGCGAAAGCAGCGTTTCGACGTTCAGGTTCAGGCTGATCGGCTGTTCGAGGAAACGGCCCGGATGGCTGCGGATAAGCGCGATCATCCGCCGGTCGAGAATCTGGGTCAGGTATTTAAACAGCCAGCGGTTGCTGAAAAAATCGACGTCCACGCGCAGCACCTGCCGCAGATGGGCGATATGGATATAAAGCTCGTCGAACACCCGCCGCGCGGGCGCGCCGGGAAGCAGTGCGCAAACCGGCTGCTTGCGGATGACGCGGCTTAAGTCGGCGTGCTGCAAATCGCGCTCGATGCCCGCGAGCGAGGAAACGCTGAGGCCAGCCTGCTGGTTCGGGTCGGTCTTATGGCCGGCGGCATCAACCGTAACGGGCTTGCGCTCGGGTACGGAGGTTTTTCGCACCGAAAGCGCCATGCGCCGCGAGCCCCACTCGAAAAACTCCTGCCAGTCGCGCCCGAGGTCGTACACTGTGCAGAATTCCGGGTTTTCCTGCCCATCGTCGGTATAGGCCAGCGGATCGTCCATGTAGAGGTAACGGAGCTGGAAAATGAGTTTGTTCTGGATGAGCTTGTCGAGCTGGCTTACCAGCACCACGATGCTCTGGTCGGAAAACAGGAAAATACCGCCTTCGTATTCCACGAGCAGGTCATGGATGAGGTTCACCGCGATTTTGGACTGGTATTCGCTCTGGTATTGCTCGAGCAGCTTGTTTAAGTGGAAATGCACCGCCCGCCAGCCTGCAGGCACATGAATCGTGCTGAGTGACTCCATCAGTTTCACTTCAGCGCTCTTCATCGTTAATTGCATGGCAACCCTTTTACTGACCGACGATCCTTTTAGCTACATAAGCCTCAAGCGCCGACGTGTCCACCGATAATTCCGGCTTGTTCACCGGGCCGGAAAGCTGCACCGTCATGGTAGGCACCGTTTCCGACACCATGATCGGGAACTGGAAGAACGAGGTAAGCTCCATCGTCCACGGCACCAGCTTGACCTCACCGGTCAGGCTTCCGACGATGGGGCCCGATTGCAGCGTGATCCCCGGCGTGCGAACCGCCCCGCCCTTTACGTTGATGTTGCCGTCGATTGAAAGATCGGCAGTAGCACCCTTGGTAAGCACGAGGTTCACGTTATTCAGCACGTCGGCGGCGGTACGCGAAACGGTCACCGCGTCCACCACTCCCTGCAAATTAAAGCCGTCGACATAGACGCCGCGCCCGACCAGCACCATCTTAGCCTCAGCCTGCGAAATCCACGACAGGTAATTCACGCCTGACGTGGCAATGGTGCCGCTGACGCTTACCTTGCCCGCGACGTTCTCGCGACCCGAAAGATCGCGCAATATATCCTGCAGATCGGCATTGTAGATGGAATAGCCGATCGACAGCCCCGGCACCTTGCCGCCGTAGATCGAGCCGGTAAAATCGCATTTCCCCTGCCAGTAGGTGAAACTGGCCTTCTGGAACGCAAGCACGTTGTTTTCCAGCTTGGCTTTCACCTGCACGCCGTCGATCGTCTGGTCCTTTCCGGTGATGTCGAGCGACCCGCCTTCACCCAGATTGAAGTCGGTACCGGGGTCGATCGTCCCGCCGATCCGCACCGCGCCTCCGAAGATGTTGGTCACGCCCTGGAAGCCATAGTCGCCCATGAAGGTCAGCGTGCCGTCACCCAGCTTGTCGAGCGTACCGCTACCCGAAAAGGCGCCGAGGAAGTCGTAATCGTCCGAACGGTTGAAAACGAAACGCCCGTCGTTG
>CAZBUX010000005.1:3111-19335 GCA_964495185.1 uncultured Rickettsiales bacterium
TCGAAGTCACCGGAGAAACCGTTCATCCAGCGCATATCGAGCAAATCTTCCGACCAGCGCTTGCCTGCAGGAGGCTCTTCATTTTTTACGGATGCCGCAGCAGGCTTGATTTCAGGCGCAGGTGATGGGGACGCAGCACCCACAGCAACCGCAGCCGATTCGGCAGGCAACACTGCCGCCTGCGGGGTGATGACGACCTCTTTGGCCGGCTCCGCAGGCGAATCCAAGGCTTTCACCATCGGCACCACGCTGAAATAATCGGTATTCAGTTCGCGGGTGTTGAGCAGCACGCTGATGGCGGGCTGCTTGCCCTTCATGTCGAGCGCAAGGCTCGCCTCGATATCGTTGTCGGGGTAGTACATGCGGATGTTGTAGATGCCGAACTCGCCGTCCTTGGCGTAGATGCGGAAGGTAGCGACGTCGCCTTTCTTTTCCATGAAAGTAAACTGGTCGACGCTGACTTTGAAGTCGATGCGCGATTTGAGCTGCCGAAGCCAGTTGAATCCGCTGGCCTTGTCGTACACGGTGGGTTCTTCGGAAGCGAGCTTGATCTCGCCGGTGTCCTTTTGCGTTTCGCGCCAGACATCGCGCAGGTAATCGAAATTGATGTCCTTGAGCTTGACGTCCGCCTCGACGCGGGGATTCGCATCGAAATACGCCACCATACCGCCGTTTAAGCGCAGGTCGCGGATTTTTACGTCCGCTTCCGACAAACGTATCTGGTCGGATACCACGTAAAGGTTGGATCGCAGGTAGAAATCGCCGAACGCCGCTTCAGGCAATGCCCGCACGGAATCGTCAAACATTGCCAGCATATCGCGCAGGCGCTTACCCTTCGTTTCGATATTGCCTTCAAAACGAAGTGACTGCGCCTTGCCCTGCGAGAGGATACCGAACAGCGACAGCGTCGTCTCGCCGGGAAGATCGGCGTTCAGCTGGTTGATGGTGATATTGGCCTGTGACAGCACCGCCTGCAATATGGCGTTTTCAAAGGTCTGCGTGCCGAAGAAGACTTTATTAGCGCGTATGTTAACACCCGCCGACAAATCCTTGGGCAGGAAGTGGCCAGGTTCCTCTTCCGCTTCATTATCGTAACCCAAATTCTTTGGTGCCACGCTATCGCTGAATAAATCCGTTACAAGCAACTTCCACTGGTTGTAATCGAGGCTGGCAAACTCGAGATCAATCATCAGGTCAGGAACCTTGTCCCAGATCAGCTCCGCCTGGCCGCCGCCTTCCGAATTCACGCCCGCCAGCGTGATTTTGGAAAGCTTGACGTTTTCTCCGTTCTGCACCCAGTCGCCGGTAAGCTTCAGCGGCATCGCAACCTTTTGCTCGACGGTTCTGACCGACGCGTTGGTAATCCTGTCCAGCTTGCTGCGCTTGACCTGCTCGCCCTTGGGACGCAGCCAGATAAGCATATCGTCAACCGCAAGGCTGAGCTTCGCTTCGATTTTCGGCAGTTCCTGCGAGAAATCGGCCTGCCCGGTAAGCGTGAGCGCATCCTTGCCGGATGTCAGCGACAGCGCCATAGGGCCGCCGCTCGCGCCGCCTTCCGCGGCAAGCGCAAGCGCGATCTCATGTCCCTTAATAATGAAGCGCCCTTCCATATCGAGATCCGCGCCCATCGTGCCGCTGAGCCAGACATCGTTCAGCGCGATGGTACGCTCGGTAAGCGGATTACGATAGACGAACTGGCCCTGGCTGATGGTCAGGCCAACCGAATTGCCGACGCGCGACGCCTGCCCGATCATCCGCAGCATGCCGCTGGTAAGATCGGTCACCGTCACCTGCCCGTCTTCCGCACGCTCGATTTCAATGGCCGGACTTACCCAATCGACACGCGTGATGGTCGGCGTACTGCTCAAAAGCGAGAACCACGATACCGTCATGCTCAGCATGTCGGCGGTGACCGTGGGCACGGTGTTTTCTTTGGCGTTACCGCGCATTTCGATGGCAGGAAGGTAAAGCGTGGGCCATGGCAGCAGGGAAATGCTGGCGTTGCCCTTCACCTGAAGATCGAGGCCGGTAGATTCCTTCATCGCCAGCGCGATAACCTCGACGTAGCGCTTCTTATCGAGCGAGCCTTGCAGCACTTGCAGCACGCCGAGCATGAAAAGCATGAGCAGCAGCACCATGACGAACGCTTTCGACATAATGATTCCGCTGATTTTGTTTTGCTTTTTATGCCGCATGAAGGATCTGGTGTGAGTCAGGACTATTTACTTTACGCATTAATCGATAATTTTTCACTAAGAAATACTATCGGCGAATCATGAAAATACCTTGTTCGCCAAACAGGTTAGCAAATATCGCCTTGTCGCGGAAACCGCCGGAAATCCCCTGGTTGGTGACGTAGAGGCGCTGTTCGATGGTAAGCCCAAGGTCTTCGCATAAAACGATAAAGTCGGTAATCGTGCAAAAATGGATGTTGGGCGTGTCGTACCACTCGTGGGAAAGCGTCTTGGTTACCGGCATACGTCCGTGCATGGCGAGGTAGAGCCGGTTTTTCCAGTGCCCGAAATTCGGCACCGACACCACGGCATGCCGCGCTATACGCACCATATGGCCGAGAACCTCTTTCGGCTGGCGCAGGGTTTGCAGCGTCTGGCTGAGTACCGCGTAATCATAGGCCTGGTCGGGGTAGTAGGAAAGATCGGCATCAGCATCGCCCTGAATCACGGAAAGCCCACGCGCAAGGCAGCGGTTCACGCCATGCTGCGAAAGCTCGATGCCTCGCCCCGCCACCTGTTTTTCCTTCTGCAGCCAGTCAAGCAGGTCGCCTTCTCCGCACCCGACATCGAGCAGCGTGGATGAAGGCGCGATAAGGTCGGCGATGGCTTTAAGGTCGGAGCGTAATGTCGTCATCAGCTTATCCCGTACAATTTCGCCGAGCCGTTGATAAACCCGCGCAGCGTATTATCGAATTCCGGCACTTCCATGAGGAATGAATCGTGGCCGTGCGGGCTTTCGATTTCGGTGAAGCTGACATTCGCGGCCACCGCATTCAGCGCCCGCACGAGGTTGCGGCTTTCGCCCGAGGAGTAGAGCCAGTCGGTAGTGAAGGAAACGACGCAGAAGCGCACTTTGGTGCCCGCGAATACATCGGTGAGTTTCCTGCGGCCGCCTTCGGAAAGGTCGAAATAGCTGGCCGCGCGGGTGAGGTAGAGATAGGAATTGGCGTCAAAACGGTCGACGAAGCTCATGCCCTGATGGCGCAGATAGCTTTCCACGCGGAAATCTGCGTCGAAGCCGTAGGTGTAATGCTCGCGATCCTGAAGGTTGCGGCCAAATTTCTCCTGCAGCATGTCCTGCGACAGATAGGTTACGTGCGCGGCCATGCGCGCTACCGCGAGCCCCTTGGACGGATATTTACCCTGCTTCGTATAATCCCCGCCGCACCAGTCGGGATCGGCCATAATGGCCTGGCGCCCGATCTCATGGAAAGCGATGTTCTGCGCCGATTGGCGGGTGGCGGTGGCGATGGGCACGGCAGCGAAGATTTTATCGGGAAAGCGCGTCGCCCATTCCAGCGCCTGCATCCCGCCCATAGAACCGCCCACCACGCAGAATACTTTATCGATACCCAGATGCCGAAGGAGCAATTCCTGAGTACGCACGGCATCGCCGACGGTAATGAACGGAAAGAGGTTGCCATAGGACTCGCCCGTGGCGGGGTTGATTTCCTTAGGCCCGATGGAACCCATGCAGCCGCCGATGAGATTGGCGCAGACGACGAAGAAACGGTCGGTATCGATGGGCTTGCCGGGGCCAACCATGCGATCCCACCAGCCCGGCTTGCCGGTGACGGGATGCGTGCCGCATACATACTGGTCGCCGGTCAGCGCGTGGCAGACGAGGATAGCGTTGCTTTTAGCGGCATTCAGCGTGCCATAGGTCTGGTAGGCGATGGGGAAATCGCTGATGGACACGCCGCATTCCAGCGTAAACGGCTCTCCGCGAGAAAGCGTGACGATCTCGCCGATCTCCACCTGACGGCGATTCACCCCGAATGAGGATAGTTTTGTGGCCATAAGGGATTATATGTAAGACAGAAAGAGCGACGCGGTCAAGCTATCGCTTGTGTTTCCGGGAAGCTTTGAATATGCTTCCGCCCTGCCATTTCACAGGATTGTTAACCATCATGCATAAAAAAGACCAGGCCGATACCGCCTCCAGCGAACTTCTGGGTTTGCGCGGCCAGATCGACGTACTGGACGACAAACTTATCGCCCTGCTCATCGAACGCATCGGCATCGTACAGAAGGTAGGCGAACTCAAGCGCCGCACGGCCCCCGGCCAGTGCCCCATCCGCCCGGGGCGCGAAGCGGAAATGGTCAGGCGCGTCATCGCCAAATGCGAAGGCACGGCGTTTCCCGCCACCGCCATCGCCGATCTCTGGCGCACGCTGATCGGCGCTTCCACCTCGGTGGAAGGCAGCCTGAAAATCTCCGTATTCGCCCCCGAAGGCCAGGATGCGCTGTACTGGCTGGCGCGCGAATATTTCGGCTCATTCATCCCGGTCACCAAGCAACCCAACGTCAAACGCATCATCGGCGACATCATGGACGGCAAGGCATCGGTGGGCCTCGTGCCCCCGTTCGCGGGCGACGACACCACCTACTGGTGGACGAATCTTATCCAGCAAAACGGCGACTACCCCAAGATTTTCGCCACTCTGCCCTTCGTCTATCCCTCCGCCCCAAGCCGCGATATGCCGACCGCTTTGGCCATTGCGCGCATCCTGCCGGAAGAAACCGGCGACGACGTTACGCTCGTGGTTCTGGAAGCCGACCACAACACCAGCCAGAACCGCCTGCAATCGGCGCTGCAACAGGCCAGTCTCGAAGCAAAGTGGATCACCATCGCGAGCTTAAGCTCCGCCAGCCGCCACCACATGCTCGAAATCAAGGGGTTCGTCACCCCGTCGCACCCCGGGATGCAGGCGCTCACCGCCGCGCTCGGCAACGCCATCCTCAATATCAGCTATCTGGGCGCCTACGCCGTGCCGGTTTCGCTTAAATCCGGCTCGACGGTCGCCTTCACACCGCCGGTCAAAGTCCATGCAGCCCCCATCGCCAAAGCCTAATCCGGGCATACTCGATATCGCACCCTATGTCGGCGGCAAGTCGGCAGGCAAGCCGGGCGTGCGCGTGGTGAAGCTTTCGTCGAACGAAACGCCGCTGGGCGCCAGCCCCAAAGCCATCGCCGCTTTCGGCAAGGCCGCCGAAACGCTGCACCGCTACCCCGACGGCAGCGCGCGCATCCTGCGCGAAGCCATCGGTGAAGTATATGGCATACCCCCCGACCGTATCGTCTGCGGCGCCGGCAGCGACGAGCTGATCGCCCTGCTCATCCACTCCTACGCAACACCCGGCGACGAAGTGCTGATGAGCCGCCACGGCTTCCTCATGTATAAGATCTACGCGCAGGGCACGAGCGCCATCCCCGTATTCGCGCCGGAAAAGAACCTGCGCACCGATGTCGACGCGATGCTCGCCGCCGTCACGGAAAAAACGAAACTGGTGTTCGTCGCCAACCCGAATAACCCTACCGGCAGCCACATCACGAAGGACGAAATGAAACGCCTGCATGCCGGTCTGCCGCCGCATGTGATACTGGTGGTAGACGGTGCTTATGCGGAATATGCGGGCGAGCCCGACTACACCGACGGGCGCGAGCTGGCCGAAACCACGGAAAACACCGTGATGCTGCGCACCTTCTCCAAGATTTACGGGCTGTCGGCGCTCCGCCTCGGCTGGGCGTATGCGCCTGCCGCGATTGTCGACGTGCTGAACCGCGTGCGCGGGCCGTTCAATGTCTCCGCTCCCGCCATCATGGCCGGGGCCGAGGCCGTGCGCGATACGGAATTCACCGAAAAAACCAAACAATTCAACGATTACTGGCTGGCGTGGACGATCAAAAACATCGCCGCACTGGGCCTCAAAGTTTATCCCAGCATCGCCAATTTCGTATTGGTCGAATTTTCCGCTGGCAATAAAAACGCGCAAAACGCTAATGCGTTCCTCGCCGAGCGCGGGCTGATCGTGCGCGAAGTCGGAGGTTACGGACTACCCGACTGCCTGCGCATCACCATCGGGCTGGAAGAAGATAACCGCGCGGTGGTCGCAGCGCTTGGCGACTTTTTAAAAGCATAATATGCCGCACAACCTTAACTTCGATCAGGTCACCATCATCGGTCTGGGGCTGATCGGCAGCTCCATCGCGCGCGCCGTTCGTGAATACGGGCTCGCTAACCACATCACCGGCTGCGACGACAGCGATACCGCCCTGGGGTATGCGCGTTCGCACAACATCGTGGACGCCGTGTCGCGAGATCCGGCCTTAAGCGCCGGCGGAAGCCAGCTCATCATCATCGCCACCCCGGTCGCCACCTTCCGCGACATCGCCCGGCGCATCGGGCCGAAGCTCCAGCCGGGCACGATCGTCATGGATGTCGGCTCGGTCAAACGGGCAGCGGTTGAGGCGATCACGCCGCTGATTCCCAAGCACGCCGATTTTATCCCGGCGCACCCCATCGCGGGCAGCGAGCATAGCGGCATCGGGGCCGGGCGCGCCGATCTGTTCCAGAAAAAACGTGTCATCGTAAGCCCCGCCGAGGCGGTGGAAACCGAAGCGCTGAAACGCGTCACGAAATTCTGGAGCGGCATGGGCGCGCGCGTCGAAGGCATACCCGCCGACCTCCACGACCAGATTTACGGCTACGTGTCGCACCTCCCGCAGTTACTTGCCTTCGCGGCAAGGCAGGCCGTCATCGGCGCGGACGGCGCACAATTAAAAACCTTCCTGCGCATCGCGCATTCCAACCCGAAGCTGTGGATCGATATTTTCGCGCTGAACCATGATTACATCGTCGCCGGCCTCGACCGTTATCTCGACGCATTGCTACATATCCATAAGGAATTGCTGTCGGAAGAAAGTCCGGCAAGCGCCGCACCCGAAGCGGGGCTCTCCGACGCGCTGTTTTCCCGCGTGGCGGCATCGTGCCTGATTACCACGGTGATGGAAGCGGAAAAAAAGGGCGGATTCTCCTTCGCGCGTCTTGCCGGAAGCGGTTTCGCCGATTTCACCTCGCCCGCGGCGTCCGAGCCCGAATCCGACCTCGAAAAGATCTCAAACGCATCCCGCGACGTCGCCGCTATTCTCAAACGCTACGCCGATACGCTGCAACGCTGGCGGAGCTTGCTGGATGAGGGGAAATTTGGGGAGTTGCAGGCGTTATTATCCCCTTCCCGCTGAGGAAAGCAGGGAAATCAGAATTCCAGCAACTTCAACGTATCCCCATGCCCAAGCACATGCGCGTGATATGGAAAACCAAGATAATGCGTCGCGCAGTAGCTGGCGTCTGCTTTAGCAAAATTGCCGTAAAGTATAGCGGTACAGCCGGTTTCCAGCGCACATTCCAAATCGACGTCGCTATCGCCGATGAACCATACATCCGGCCCGGGAGTAATGCCGGTTTTTTCCAACGCCATATGCACCGGGTCGGCATGGGGCTTATCGCGCGCTGCGTCGCCCGCGCCGACGATGCCGTTAAACAGGTCCGTCCAGCCGAGCGTGGCGATTTCCTCTCGCAGCGTCGGCCCCTTTTTATTGCTGACCACCACCGAGCAGAGCGATTTCTCCTGCACCTTTTTCAGCACGTCCAGCGACTGCTCCAGCGGCGCGATGGCAAGGTGGTGCGCGCGGTATTCGCGCTGGTAGATGTCACCCGCCTCCTGCCAGCTGTCGCCGAAGATTTCCGGGAAGGAATCGCGCATGGATTTGCGCACGCGGGCGCGGGTTTCGTCGAACGTCCACAGCGGCTTGTTTTTTGCCGTAAACGTGGCGTTCAGCGCGGCGTGGATAATCGGCCACGTATCAACCAGCGTATTGTCCCAGTAAGAATGGGTCACCTCGATCTGCACGCGGCTTCGGCAGCTTCACTCCGGCCATCGGTAGCCTGTTTCTTTTTCGATATGAGCGAGGTAGAGCGCCTGCAATTTTCGTGTAACATTGCCAGGCTTGCCGGTGCCGATCACCATGTCGTCCACTTTTACCACCGGTAACACGTTGGCGCTGGTGGAGGTGATGAACGCCTCGGCGGCGGCTTTGACGTTGGAAAGCGTGAACGGTTTTTCGATCACCTTCACCCCTGCCCCGTGTGCAAGCTTTAGGACAACATCGCGCGTGATGCCGCCAAGGATGGCATGGTCGGCGGGGTGCGTGATAAGCTCACCGGCTGCGCTGACGATATATGCGTTGGACACGGCGCCTTCGGTGACGAGCCCGTCATCGAGCAGCCACGCCTCGCGGGCTTTGTGTCGCGTGGCTTCCTGCTTGGCGAGTATGTTGGCCAGCAGCGATACCGATTTGATATCGCGCCGCGCCCAGCGCTGGTCGTCAGCGGTGATGACATGCACGCCGTTTTTGATTTCGGCAGGCTTGGGGAATTTGGGGCCGCATACGGTCATCGCCAGCGCCGGTTTGGTATGCCTGGGAAACGCGTGGTCGCGCCGCGCCACGCCGCGCGTGACCTGCAAATAAAGCCCGCCATGCTCGCGCCCGTTACGCTCGATCAGCTCGCGGATAACGATATTCATGGCGGCAAGCGACATAGGCAGCGCGATGCCGATTTCCTTCAGGCTGCGCGCAAGGCGCGCCTGATGCGCATCGCCGTCGAGCAGCGTGCGGTTGTAGAAGGCGAAATACTCATAAATGCCGTCGGAAAACTGGTAGCCGCGGTCTTCGATGTGGACGGTAGCTTCCACATGCGGCAAATAACGGCCATTAACGTAAGCGGTGTGCATTAATATCCCTCAATGTCTTTCATGCCGTTGCTTAGGAACGCGCGCGGGCGGAAGGCGAAATCGCGCGCCGCGTCGTCGTGGAAAAAGACGAGGTCGTCGTTCATGCGACGGGCGATCTCGCCGTTAATATGGCGTTTTTTGCTCAGGAAGCCAGCAACGTCAAGGACGAAAGGCAGCAGCGTCGTTTCCACGATCTTAGGCTTGCGGCCAAGCAACTGGAATACGCGCTCAAGCATTTCGCGGTAGATGACGATCTCGCCGCCACTTAAATTGTACGATTTTCCTATGCTGGCGGATGTTCCTGCGGCCTGTATCACCGCAAGCGCGAGGTCGTCGGCATGCACGGGATGGCGGCGGCCATAGGCGGGCGGGTACACCGGGAAAAACCCGAACCGGTTGATGATTTTTACAAGTGAAGTAACGCCAAGATCGAGGCCCACCCCATAAATCAGCGTAGGCCGGAAGATGGTCCACTGGATATCCTTCGCCTGACAGCGCACGATGGTTTCCGTTTCCGCCTTGATGAGCTGGCGAACGATATCTTTCTCATAGGCGTTGCGCGACATGACCTTGCCGAACACCGAGGTAGAACCAAAAGCGATGATGCGCTTCACCTCGGCGGCAGCGAGCAGGTCGATCGTCGGCGGCAGATGCCACAGCGGCGCGCAATGCACCACCATATCCACCAGATAACCGTGCAGATGCAGTTTCTGGTCAGTCAGGTCACCCTTGATCCAGCGCAAGTGCGCATGCTGGAAGGGAATGGCGTCGCCGCGGCTGATGGCCAGCACCGCCGCGCCCTGCGCAATCAGGCGGCGTACGACGCACAGCCCCACCTGGCTCGTGGCCCCGGTGACGAGCACGGTTTTCCCCATCCATTCCTTGCGTTCAGGAAGCTCGGCGAGGCCTGAGGCGAGAATCATGAGCCTTTTGCCAGGCGTAGTGCGGGCAAGACGGGCGCGCGGCTCAAGGCGGCGGGCGATGCTGTTGGCGACGCTGCGCGCGGCGAAGCGCACGGAAATAGCGGCAACCACCAGCGGCAGCAGCCCGAACATCACCTGCCCGGTGAAATGCTTGCGGAAATAATTGACGTAGCCGCGCGCCTTCTGCCACTCGGCGGACGGCGTGCGGACTTTGCTTATGCCCGGCATGCGCGTTGCAGCCACCTGCGGCACGGCGACGATGCGGCCGCGCGCCAGATGCACGCGCAGGCATAAATCCAGCTCGCCGACCTGTTGCAGGAAAAACCGTTCGTCCATACCGCCGAGGCGCTGGTAATCGGCGCGCCGCATAAGCAGGCAACCGCCTGCGGGCACAGGCGTATCGTGGGTTTCTTCCGGGCCGGGCTTTTCCGCCCTGCGCAGGCGCGAAAGACCCAGCAGCGACTTCAGCGCTGCCTTCGGGGAGAGGAATTCACCACGAATGCCATGATAATGGCTGTTATCCGGGGCCAGCACCCGGCACCCCGCGAGCATGGCGCCCGCGCTGGAATCGAATGCGTTCATCATTGTCCGGAGTCCTTCGGGGGGCAGCAGGTAAGACGGCGCAAGCAGCAGGACATACGGGCCCGTCGCCTGCGCCACGCCTAAATTTGCGCCGCGCGCAAAGCCGAGATTGCCGCCGCCGGTCACGATTTTCAGGCGCGGCTCGGTAAGCGCTATCTGCTGCAGCCGCGCGATCATGTCGGGCGGGTTACCGTTATTCACGAGAATCAGCTCAGCGAGCTGGTCCTGCCTGAGCACGCTTTTGACCGCCGCGAACAGTGCCGGGCCGGTGTTATAGGAAACCATGACGACGCTGCAACTGTTCATCATGGCGTCAAATTCCATGCGGGCGGATTAGCGCAATAATCTTTCCATGCCGGAAGCGCGCGGTCACGCTCGGAAATCTGCGGCGTTTGCAGTGGCCAGGGGATGCCGAGCATGATGTCGTCGAAACGCAATCCCCCCTCGCCTGCCGGGTTATAATAAGAATCGACCTTGTAGGAAACGTCGGCCGGCTCGTCGCCAAGCACGCAGAAACCATGGGCGAAACCGGCGGGAATCCACAGCAGCATGCCGTTATCGTCGGAAAGCTCCACCCCCTGATGCTGGCCGAAGGTGGGCGATCCGGGGCGGATATCCACCGCTACGTCCCAGATGCGCCCGCGCGTAACGCCTACAAGTTTTCCCTGCGCCGGGGAGTGCTGGTAATGCAGGCCGCGCAGGATACCGGGCGCGGAGCGCGAATGGTTGTCCTGAACGAAATGAGTGGGAAGCCCGGCACGCTGGAAGCGCTCGGCGTGGAAACGCTCGACAAAGAATCCCCGCTTATCGCCGAGTACCTTCAGGCGAATGATCTTCAGGCCGGGAATCTTGTAGTCCTCTATTTCCATATTTTTCTTTTATACACGCGCTGAGTCCGTCGTTCCAGTCCGGCATACGAATTTCGAACACCTCGCGCGCTTTCGTGCAATCAAGCCGGGAGTTGGAGGGGCGTCGGGCGGGCGTGGGATATTCAGAAGACGGAATCGGAAGTATCGAGTGGCATTTAATCCCCGAATCGTAGCTTCGGGCAAGCGTAAAAATCGCTTGCGCGAAACCATGCCAGCTTGTTTCGCCGCTATTGCATAAATGATAGATGCCGGAAGGGAATTCCGGCATGGCCACGGCTTTTTCCAGCGCCCCAAGCGCGGCCTCCGCCAGCTGCGGCGCGTAGGTCGGCGCACCGATCTGGTCGGACACGACTTTCAGTGTTTCCTTTTCGGCAAACAGTCGCAGCATGGTGTTGAGAAAGTTTTTGCCGTAAGCGTCATATACCCACGAGGTGCGGAAAATGAGGTGATGTCCGCCAGCGTTCGCTATAGCGTCCTCACCGCGCCTTTTGCTTTCACCGTAAGCGCCGAGCGGCCGCGGCGCATCGGTTTCGCGCCAGGGCGTACGTCCCTGCCCGTCAAACACATAATCGGTGGAAAAATGCACCAGCGGCAAATCGCGCCGGGCGCACCACACGGCCAGCTCGCCAACCGCCTCGGCATTGACGCGGAACGCTTCGTCCTTCCCCTCGCCCTCGGCCTTATCCACCTGCGTGTAGGCGGCGGCGTTGAGTACGGCGGTGATATGCGTATCGCCTACCCGCTTATCGAGCTGCGAAATAAACCCCGCGTGCGAAAGATCGGCCTCCGCCCGCGTAAGCGCCAGCGCGCCGGGCCGCAAGGCCGCAAAAGCCTTCCCCACCTGTCCGTTAGCGCCGAGGATGAGACAGGTCATTGTACTTTGAAGCTAACGGGGATGAGGAACTCCAGCAGATCGCCCTGCGGGTAATTGTTCGGCACGGCGGGCACGGGGTTGGCACGGCGGATCATGTCGATGGCAGCGCGGTCGAGTTCGGGGTAGCCGGTGCTGCGTTCAAGCGCATAATAGCGGATACTGCCGCGACGGTCGATGCGCACGCGCACCACCGTATCGCCGACGATGCCCTCGGCGCGGGCTTCCTCGGGATAGATCAGAAATTTTTTGACCCACAACGAAATGAGCTGCTCGTAGCGCGAAATCATCTCGGCGTCGGGGCTGTTGCCGTTTTTATCGCCCGCGGTTTTCGAAAGCGGCATCTCGCGCACGAACTGGCGGGCGATATTGGAAATTTTCTCGGCGGTGGCGGTCGCTTTTGCCTTGATCGCCTGATCGAGCGCACCGGGCGCCGCCGAACGCTTCACGGCGTTCATCGCCTTATCCATGGAGCTCACCACGGAATTACTGCGGCTTTCATCACGCACCATGTGCGACAGCGTGGTTTCGACCGCGCTGGCATTGCCGGAGGAAAATTCAAGGGCCGCGGTATCGTCGGGGGCGTTTTCATCGCCGTCGCCAAGCTTGATGTTGAGCGCGCGCACCGGCACGTCGATCACCTGCTGTTTTGGGATTAAAAACCACACGTAAAGCCCGAGGAAGTGCAGCGCCACCGCCGCCACCATCGCCAGCGTGAAGTGCCGCGGTTCCAGCATGTCTGCGCGCATCTGCGCCATGATCGGGCTGTCGCCCGCAATCCGGAGCTTCAGGTTTCTGGGAAGGTTATTCGGCATTAATCATCGCCTTCGACTGCGTGACCACCGACAAATTGCGCCCGCCCGCCGCCTTGATCGCGTCCATCACCGCGATGACGCGATTGGCTGGAACGGTGGCGTCGGCCTTGACGGTAATCACCTTGTTCGGATTGGCGGTAAGCTGCGGCTCCAGCCTGTCTTTCATCTGCTCGACGGCGAGGATTTCGTCGTCGATGATCACCTCGTCGTGGCGGCCAAGGAGAATGACCAGATGCCCCTCATCCATCAAACGGCTGCTTTGGGCTACCGGCGGATCGACCGGAATCAGCTCGAACTTGTCGATCACCCCCGCCACCATGAAAAAGATAAGCAGGAAAATCGACACGTCGATCAGCGGCACGAGGGTGATGCTGATTTTTTTGCGGGGCGTGCGGGCGAAGTCCATGCTATTTCGCTCTCTCCGTCGATCCGGTAGCGCCGGTATTAACACGGTCAAGCGCACTGGCTTTTTGCTCAACCAGAGAAAAAACCCTGTTCATCATTTTACTAGCTTTAGCTATTTCGGCTAAAATATTGTGGCGCGTTTTTTCCATCTTGCCTATTTCCATGCCTTTGCCTTTTTCATCCGAATCGGCGAAGATTTGGGGAATAAGCAAATTGAGATCGCTCATCTCTGCATGGAACGTTTCCTTGATGGCCAGAAGATCGCCCAAATCGTCATAAGAAAGTCGTTTTTTTTCCTCTGCGTTACGGCAAACCTCGCGCAGCATCTCGTAATTCGCATGTAGCGGCGCAAGAATCGTAGTGTCCCCGGCAATAGCCATGATCGCCTTTAGGTTATCACGGAAAGCCGCACTCATGTGCGCTCGCGCAACCAACAACGTCTCGATTTCACTATCATTAAGCGGAATCGTAATCTCGCTCATAGCCCCGCCCCCGTTTGCGCGGTTTTAGGGGCGTTCGTCCACTGCTTCACCATCAGGCTTTTCCCGCCCGACATGTAAATGCGGTCCATGACGTTCACCAGCTGCTGCATGGTGACCCCGTCGGCGGTAAGCAGCATGACGCGGGTGCCCGCGTCCATCTCGAACATGCGTTTCAGCGAAACATCAAGCGCGTCCTGATCGACCTTGCGCTGGCCGAGCGTCATGTCGCCGTTGGCGTGGACGAACAGGCGCACCACGCCCTGCTTATCCGCCGCCTTCCCCGCCGCCGACGGCAGGATCAGTTCCAGCGATTCGATACGCATGAACGAGGTGGTAAGCATGAAGAAAATGATGAGGATCATCAGCACGTCGATCAGCGGAATGAGGTTGAGCTCATTCATCTTACGACCGCGTGTGCGGCTGAATTCTATGGCGATGTCCTCGGCCATGCGCCGGCTTTACGCGGTATATTTCGGGCTGAGCAGGTGCAGCGTCGAGGTTTTCTGCGGCGCGTTCTTGCGCTGCTCCTCGGCCCATTCTTCGGCGTCGGCTTTCTTGCGGGCCTCCTCGGCCTCTTTTTCACGGCGCGCCGCTTCTTCCTGCTCCCTGCGCTCGGCTTCGATGCGCTTGGCTTCCTCAACTGCGAAAATACGCTCGTTGCGGCGGAATTCATCCTCAAGCGCTAGAATCTGTACCGAAACGTCCTTCATGGTGGCGCGCACCTTCTCGATAATGCCGTCGAGGATATAGTGTGCCGCCAGCGCCGGAATGGCCACCGCAAGGCCGCCCGCCGTGCAAAGCAGCGCTTCCCAGATGCCGCCCGCGAGCAGCGTGGGATCGACGCGGGTGCCCGACAGGCTTAATTTGGAGAACGAGCCGATCATCCCGACCACGGTACCGAGCAGCCCGACGAGAGGGGCGATGGCAGCCGCCATTTCCAGCCCGCGCAGATGCGATTCCAGATAGCGGATATCGGCGGAGCCGACGCGCATAATCTCGGCTTCCTTGCTTTTCTGCGACATGTCGCGGTTGGCCACGCATTCGAACGTCACGCGCATGATGCGGGCTACGGGGCCTTTGATGGACGCCAGCGTACGGCTCGCCTTGGTGCGGTCGCCCTGCTTGATCTCGCGCAGCGCCGACTCGATGAAGCTGCGGTCGAACACGTTGGCTTTCCTGAATTGTATGATCTTGTAAATGACCACGCCAACAGCATAAACCGAGAGCAGCGCCAACCCATACATGAGCGCGCCGCCCTTTTGAAACAGCATCAATTCCGACATGATTTTTCTCCCTGATTCTGAGCTTTGATTTGTACTATCGGGAGGATGCGGGGTCTAGAGCTAAATTCGCGCCCCTCCCCCTGGCTCACGGGCCATAACCCTATTAGATAAAATGCTATTAATTATTTACTAATAGTTATTAATTTATTAACAAGAGGTTTAATCTTCGGGCGTATAGTGAGGGCAGTACCAAAGCCAACGGAGGCTGCCATGTTCACCCGGATAATCACTCTCCTCGCCATGCTCGGAACTCTCAGCGCTTGCATAGCTACGCCAAGAATCGAGCTGGTCGAAAACATCGAATTCAACTTCACGCAACCCGACCAGACGCCGATGAGTTATGGCGACCTGCTGTGCTGCTACGATTGTCACGCATAACTTGTTTTCTGCGCAATAGTCAGTTAATATATTAATGCTATTCTCTCGCTTGAGGTGGGGATCGCAGGCCTCCTATCCGTTCCCTGTAGATTGCCCGCGGTTCCCACCTCAAGCGGGATGACAAATCCCCCCGTTTTCCCTACATTGCCGGGATGAACCCCGAAGAAATCCTCACCCGCCTCATCTACCGCGACGCGCTGATGCTCGTCATCGACAAGCCCGCGGGCATCCCCGTGCATAAGGGCACCGGCGGCGGCGAGAACCTGGAGCAGCATTTCGAAGCCCTGCGTTTCGGCCTGCCCCGCACGCCCGCGCTCGCCCACCGCCTCGACCGCGACACCAGCGGCTGCCTGATACTGGGCCGCAACCGCCACGCGCTGGCCACACTCGGCGACCAGTTCGCCAAAAACAGAATCGCAAAAATCTACTGGGCCGTCGTGAAAGGCGCACCGCCCGCCCCCGAAGGCGTCATCGACCTGCCGCTGGAAAAGAAAAGCGCGCATGCCGCCCGCTGGCAGATGAAAACCGCCGCCCCCGGCACCGGCCTGCCCACCGTCACGAATTACAAGGTACTGGGAACCTCCGGCGACATGAGCTGGCTGGAACTCGCCCCGCAGACGGGCCGCACCCACCAGCTTCGCGTCCACTGCGCCGCCATCGGCTGCCCGATCATCGGCGACCGCATCTACGGCACGGAAGACGAAAGCGGCCTGCAACTCCACGCCCGCAGCGTCACCGTGCCGCTATACCCGAAAAAAGCCCCGATCCTCGTGGAAGCGCCTGCGCCGGGGCATATGCTGGCGAAT
>CAZBUX010000006.1:0-18980 GCA_964495185.1 uncultured Rickettsiales bacterium
GACGGGTTTTTCCTTGGAAGCCTTGCCCGCGCCGTTCCAGCGCATGACGACCAACTGCGATTCGCGCGCCGAGCCCTGGCCGACGCCAAGCAGCGCGCCCATGCCGAGCTTATACATTTCGGGTTCGCCGAGCACCTGCACTTCGACGCCGAGCTTTTTGAGTTCTTTTGCTTTTTCAGCAAGGGATTCCGGATAGATGACGTTGGCGGGTTCGCTCACCAGATCGCGCGTGAACAGCACGCCGTCGGCCAGTTTTTCCAGCGGCACGTAAGCGGCGGCTGCGGCTTTGGAGCCTGCGACGGCCACGGTGAACGATGCCAGCTTCACCTTTTCGTCTTCAGGCGTTTTGGTGAAATATTTATCGAAGAAATAACGGCGCAGCGACGCTCCGTGCGCAACGCGCGCGGCCGCTTCGTTTGCCTTCACGCCCTTCAGCGCTTCCAGCACGAACAGAGCCGATTCCGTGCCCGTTCCCATCAGGTGCCCCGTGACGCTGCCGCCGAGATTTTCCAGTACGTATACGTCAAGATTTGCCGCCTTACCGTAACCCGCGAGGACGATGCGTTCCAGTTTGGTGTTTGCAGGCGGGATGACCGACAGGCACTGTCCGGCTTTACCTGCGAATTTCGGTGATTTCAGCGCGTTGGAAAGCGCCCCGTGCATTTTTTTATCCAGCGCCGCGCCGAGTGCGGAAAGTTTTTTATCCTCGCCCACGGGCAGGATGACGGCTTTGGCGGTGGTGGCAGCGAGGTCTTTTGGCAATTCGCTGAAATTGATCTTCATAGGGGGCTTTCCTTTACATCGCGTCTGGATTATTGATTAACCATGTATCGCTATAACAAATACATCACCCGGCACCTCGCCTATTCGACGGTGCTGATTACGCTTAGCCTTACCAGCATCGTCTGGCTGACGCAAGCGCTGCGCTTTATCGATTTTATCGTCAATCAGGGCGTTTCTATCGCGGTTTTCCTGACGCTTACGGTGTTGCTCATCCCGTCGCTGCTGTTCATGATACTGCCCCCGGCGCTGTTCTGCTCCATCCTCTTCGTTTATAACAAGATGAAGGCCGAAAGCGAGCTGGTGGTGCTGCAGGCGGCGGGGCTTTCCCGCTGGCGCCTGGCGCTGCCAGGGCTGCAGGTGGCGGGCGTGGTGGTGGCGATCGCCTATTTCATCGCGCTCTACCTCCAGCCGGTCAGCTACCGCCAGTTCAAGGACATGCAGTCGTTCCTGCGCAATAACTACGTATCGATTTTGTTGCAGGAAGGCGTATTTTCCAACCCCGTGGAAGGGCTCATGGTGTTCATCCGCGAGCGCGACCAGAACAACATCCTGCACGGTATCCTCGTGCACGACAGCCGCCAGCCCGAAACGGCGGTGACCATGATGGCCGAAGAAGGCAAGCTCGTGGAAACGCAGGCAGGCCCGCGCTTCCTGCTTAAAAACGGCAACCGCCAGGAAGTGCGCGACGGCAAGCTCTCTTTCCTCAATTTCGACAGCTACACCCTCGATATCAGCCTCTACGCCAAATCCGTAAAAACGCGCTACGCCGACCCGCAGGAAATGTCGGTGGGGGAGCTGTTTACGCCTGATCCGGCTCTGACTCCGGCGGAAAACGCCAAGCGCCGCGCCGAAGGACACCAGCGTCTGCTCTGGCCGGCCTATGCCGGATGCATGGCGCTTATCGCGCTCGCCGCGCTGTTGTGCGGCCAGTTCAACCGCCGCGGCCACTGGCAGCGCATTGCCATCGCGGTGGCCGCAGGCACGGGGATATTATTCGCCTCCATCGGACTGCGCGGTATTATCGCCATGCAGCCGGAGCTGACGGTGCTGGCTTATCTGAACCTGTTCATCCCCAGCGTATTCGCCTGCCGGATGCTGAGCGCCGACAGCGGTATCGGCCTGCGCCCCATCAAACGTATCGGGGTGCGAGCATGAGACTGAGCCTTCCGTGGACGCTTTCGCAGTATATCGGCAAGCATTTCCTGCTTGCCATCCTGCTGGCGCTGGCCGGGCTGCTCGGCATCACCATGCTCATCGACCTCGTCGAATTGCTGCGCCGCGCCTCGGGCAAGGAGGCCGTGACGTTCGCGGTGATTTTGCAGATGGTGGCGTATAAAGCCCCCGCCATCATCGAAAAACTGGTGCCCTTCGCCGTGCTTATCGGCAGCATGCTGGCGCTCACAAGGCTCACGCGCACGCACGAGCTGGTGGTGGCCCGCGCAGCAGGGGTATCGGTATGGCAGTTCCTTGCCCCCGCCATGGTCGTCGTCATGACGCTCGGCGTGTTCATGACCGCCGCCTTCAACCCGTTCGCTGCCGTGCTGCTGCTGCGCTTTGAGCAACTCGAAGGCAAATATTTTTCCGGCAAGCCGAGCCTGCTTGCGATTTCGTCTTCGGGATTGTGGCTAAGGCAGATCGAGGACCGTGGGGAACACATTATCTATGCCACGCGCCTGTCGCAAACCGACATGTCGTTTGCCAAGCTCACCATCTTCACCTTCAACAATGACAAGCAATTCTCCGAGCGCCTCGATGCCGAGCGCGCCGTATTGGAAGACGAGAACCTGCACCTCTATGAGGTCACGCGCTCGGTTCCGGGCAAGCCGCCGCAGGGGGTCGCCGAATACAACCTGCCCACGACGCTGACGCTCGGCCACATTCAGGATAGTTTCGCCTCGCCCGAAACCATGCCGTTCTGGTCGCTGCCGTCGTTTATCGGCATGTTGGAGGCCGCCGGGTTTTCGGCGCTGCGCCACAAGCTTTACTTAAACAGCCTGCTTTCCAGCCCGTTCCTGCTTGTCGGCTCGGTGATGGTGGCGGCGGTGTTTTCCCTGCGCCTGCCCAGGCGCGGCAAGATCGGCGTGCTGGTCGTGACCGGGCTTATCACCGGGTTTTTGCTGCATTTTTTCACCGACATCATCTTCGCGCTCGGCTCGGCGGGCACGCTGCCGGTGCTGCTTGCCGGCTGGGCGCCCGCGCTGGTCATGATCATGGTCGGGGTGGCGCTGCTGCTGCATCTTGAGGACGGTTAGCCTGTTTTCCAAGGGATTGCTTGTAATCCGCCCGGGTTCTGCTAAAAATTCTGCCTTATCAGACACAAGGAGCTATTTTATGCGCACCGCCAAAGTCGAGCGCAAAACCAAGGAAACGCAGATCACCGTCGAAATCAACCTCGACGGCACGGGCAAATACGAAGTCGCAACCGGCATCGGCTTCCTCGACCACATGATGGAGCAGCTCTCGCGCCACAGCCTCATGGACCTGAAGCTCACTGCCAAGGGCGATTTGCACATCGACTACCACCACACCACCGAGGATACCGGCATCGCTATCGGCGAAGCGGTAGCCAAGGCGCTTGGCGACCGCAAGGGTATCACGCGCTACGCCCATGCCTATATCCCGATGGATGAAACGCTTACGCGCGTGGCGCTGGATTTTTCAGGGCGCCCCTATTTCGTGTGGAACGTGGAGTTCACCAAGCCCAAGCTCGGCGAGATGGATACGGAATTGTTCCGCGAATGGTTTCAGGCCTTCGCGTTCGCCTCGGGCATGACGCTGCACGTGGAAAACCTCTACGGCGTAAACAACCACCACATCGTCGAATCCTGCTACAAGGGGCTTGCCCGCAGCCTGCGGCAGGCGGTAGCCATCGACCCGCGCAAGGCCGACGAAATTCCCTCCACCAAGGGCACGCTCGGGGGCAGCCTGTGAGCGTATTCGGCCTGAAAATCTACACCGCCCATGTGAAGCCCGGCACGGCGAACGCCGCCGAAAAGCCGATCTTCGTGCGCGAAGGCTTCAACCTGTTCGCGTTCGCGCTTACGGTGCTGTGGGCGCTGTACCATCGCCTGTGGATTCCCGCCCTGTTCATCGCGCTGTTCAACGGCACGATCATGCTGCTCGACAAGGAGCGCGTGCTGAGTTCGGTAGGCGTGGGCGTCATCCAGATCGGCGTCAACATCCTCATCGGCTTCCACGCCAATGACTGGCTGCGCGCAGGGCTCACCCGCCGCGGCTACATCTTTGCCGACGTTGTCACCGGTGATAGCCTGCTTCGCGCCGAGCAGCGTTATTTCGAACGGTATCTCGCCACGGCCTGACCCATGCTCGCCATCATTGATTACGGATCGGGCAATCTGCGATCGGCCGCAAAGGCGTTCACGCGCGTTGCAGGAAACACAAAAATTGAAGTTACGAGCGATCCGAAAGCCCTGCGGGGAGCCAGCCATATCGTGCTTCCCGGCGTAGGCGCGTTCGCCGATTGCATGGCCGGGCTTGCCGCGCTTCCGGGTATGCTGGACGCTCTGCACGAAGAAGTCCTTGCCCGGAAAAAATACTTCCTTGGCATCTGCGTAGGGATGCAAATGCTCTTTGAATCCGGCCATGAACACGGCGTGCATAAGGGCTTAGGCTGGTTGAAAGGGGAGGTGGTGCCGCTCGCACCGAATACAGGCCTGAAAATCCCCCACATGGGCTGGAACAATCTGCAAATCAAAAGCGACCACCCCCTCACGCGCGGCATCGAGACCGGCGCGCACGCCTATTTCGTGCATAGCTACCACGCCGCCTGCGGCGACACCGCCGACGTCATCGCCACCTGCGATTACGGGCAGGCGGTAACGGCGGCGGTGTCGCGCGGCCACATCATGGGCACGCAATTCCACCCGGAAAAAAGCCAGAAAACAGGGCTTGCGTTACTTGAGAATTTTATCAGGATGCAGCCATGACCATCCGCGTCGAACGCATTACCGAATTCCGCCACGCCGATTTAACCGAGCTGGTACAGGCCACTGAAGACGCCATCCGCGACGGCATCGGCTTCAACTGGGTCGTGCCTCCCGGCAAGGACATGCTGGAAACCTACTGGAAAGGCGTGCTGGTCGTGCCCGAGCGCGTGCTTTTTGCGGGGCGCCTTGATGGTACGCTGGGCGCGAGCATCCAGCTCATCAAGCCCGGTGCAAGCAAGGAAACCTCGTCGTTCTGTGCGCAGCTCGAGGCGCATTTCGTCGCCCCATGGGCGCGCGGCCACGGGCTCGCCAAAGCGCTTCTGGAAGCTGCCGAGCGTGAGGCGCGCGCGCAGGGCTTCTCGGTGCTTCGCCTTTCGGTGCGCGCCACGCAGGAGCCCGCCATCAAGCTTTATGAAGAAAGCAAATACATCTGCTGGGGCACGCTTCCCACCTACGAATTCGTCAACGCCAAGATGATCGCCGGGAAATTTTACTACAAAAACCTCGAACCGATTTCATTGATCACATGATATTATATCCCGCCATCGACCTGAAAGACGGCAAATGCGTCCGCCTCCTCCGGGGCGACATGGGCAAGGCCACCGTGTTTGAAAATACGCCAGCGGATCAGGCCGAAGCCTTCGAGCAATCCGGTTTCCAGTGGCTGCACGTCGTCGACTTAAACGGTGCCTTCGAAGGCAAGCCGGTAAACGGCGCCGCTGTGAAGTCAATCCTCTCGCGCATCAAAATGCCGGTGCAACTCGGCGGCGGTATCCGCAATATGAATATGATCGCCGACTGGCTGGATGCAGGCATTTCGCGTGTGATCCTCGGCACGGTGGCGCTTCGGAATCCCCAGCTCGTGAAAGAAGCCTGCCGCCTTTTCCCCGGCCAGATCGCCGTCGGCATCGACGCGAAGCAGGGCAGGGTGGCGGTCGAAGGCTGGGCGGAAGTCTCCGACCTGATGGCCGTCGATCTGGCTAAGAAATTTGAGGATGCGGGCGTCTGCGCCGTCATCTACACCGACATCGCCCGCGACGGCGCCATGCAGGGGCCGAACGTCGAGGAAACCGTTTCGCTTGCGGAACAAATATCCATCCCCGTCATCGCCTCCGGCGGCATCAGCTCGGTGGACGACATACGGAAATACAAAGCCGTCGAGCACTCCGGCATCGAAGGCGTCATCATCGGCCGCGCGCTGTATGACGGAGCGGTGAATCCTGCGGAAGCATTGAAGCTATGCTAAAAACCCGCATCATTCCCTGCCTCGACGTGAAAGGCGGCCGCGTCGTCAAAGGCATCAATTTCGTGGAGCTGCGCGATGCGGGCGATCCGGTGGAGCAGGCGAAGCTCTACGATTCGCAGGGCGCCGACGAGCTGACCTTTCTCGACATTACCGCGTCGAGCGACAATCGCGGCATTCTCTACAACGTTATCAGTGCTGTGGCGGAGCAGTGCTTTATGCCGCTCACTGTCGGCGGCGGGGTGCGCGTGCTCGACGACATCCGCAACCTGCTGCTTGCGGGCGCCGATAAGGTATCGATCAACACCGAGGCGGTGAAGCGCCCGGAATTCGTCGCGGAAGCGGCGGCGAAATTCGGCTCGCAGTGCATCGTGGTCGCCATCGACGCCAAGCAGGTCGCCCCCGGCAAATACGAAATCTTCACCCATGGCGGCCGTAACGCCACCGGGTTTGACGCCGTCGAATGGGCTAAGAAAATGGCCGGACTCGGGGCAGGGGAGATACTCCTGACCTCCATGGACCGCGACGGCACTAAGCAGGGCGTGCATCTGGACCTCACCTGTGCCGTGTCGGAAGCCGTGCCCGTGCCGGTGATTGCCTCGGGCGGCATCGGCAGTCTTGCCCACGCGGTGGACGCTGTGAAGCTCGGCAAGGCCGACGCGGTGCTCGCGGCCTCCGTCTTTCATTATGGCACCTTTACGGTGGCAGAGGTAAAAGAAGCGTTGAAAGCCGCCGATATTCCGGTAAGGATGTAAGCCTATGACCAGCACGGACACGCTCGAAAATCTCTATGCGGTAGTTCTGGAACGGCGCAAAGCCAATCCCGACGAATCGTACGTCGCCAAGCGTTTCAAGCAGGGCACGGCCAAGATCGCGCAGAAATTCGGCGAGGAAGCGGTGGAAACCGTCATCGCCGCCATGCAGAAAGACAAAAAAGAAGTCGTCAGCGAAAGCGCCGACATGATTTTCCACTGGCTTCTGCTTCTGGCCGATATCGGCGTCAAGCCGCAGGACGTCATGGCTGAGCTCGAACACCGCACCGGCATCTCCGGACTGGATGAGAAAGCGGCGCGCGCCATCAAAGACAAAGGGTAAGTATCATGCAGCAGCTCGACGACGCTTCCCTCGACCTCATATTCCGCACCGCCCGCACGCATAACGGCTGGCAGGACAAGCCTGTAAGCGACGACCTGCTCATGCAGGTGTACGACCTCGCAAAATGGGGCCCGACCTCCACCAATTGCAGCCCGATGCGCGTCGTATTCGTCCGCTCGAAAGAGGCCAAGGAAAAACTTGCCCCCTGCATGGACAAGGGCAATCTCGAAAAAACCATGGCGGCGCCCGCGACTGCTATTCTTGCCTACGATCTCGAATTCTACGAAAAGCTGCCCGTCCTTTCGCCGCACAATAACGCGAGAAGCTGGTTCGCCGGTCCCGGAAAAGAGCAAAACAACCAAACCGTCGCTTTCCGCAACGGCACGCTGCAGGCCGGGTATTTCCTGCTCGCCGCGCGTTCGCTCGGGCTTGATTGCGGCCCGATGTCGGGTTTCAATAACGCGAAGGTCGACGAAGCATTTTTCGCAGGCACGAAGTGGAAGTCGAATTTCCTGTGCAACCTCGGCTACGGCGACCCCGCGAAGCTCTATCCGCGCGGTCCGCGCCTTGCCTTTTCCGAAGCCTGCCGGATCGACTAAAATGGCTTACGACAAAAGTAACATCTTCGCCAAGATCCTGCGCGGCGAGATCCCGTGCAAGAAAATATACGAGGACGACTTCGCGCTCGCCTTCGAAGACATAGCGCCCGCCGCTCCCGCGCATGTGCTGGTCATTCCCAAGGGCGAATACGTATCATTCCACGATTTCACTGATCATGCGCCTGCTGAAGTCATGCGCGGCTTTTTTGCCGCTGTGCGGGAAGTGGCCGTACAGCTTGGTTTAGAGCAATCGGGCTACCGTATCATCAGCAACCACGGCGCCGACGCTTCGCAGACCGTGCACCATTTCCACGTGCATATTCTCGGCGGCCGCGGCCTTGGCGGGCTGGTTCCGTAAAGTATTCCCCAACCGCAAGGAGATCCTCATGCGCACATCCCCCAAGATGATACTCGCCGCCGCCCTGCTTTTCTCAATCCCTGCCTTTGCCGCCGATACTGTAGCGCCTGCCGCCGGGAAAGAGAAACCCGTGCGCCATAACCGTGCGGATACCAACAAGGACGGCCTTATTACCAAGGCGGAGTTCATGGCCGAAAGCGAAACGCGCTTCAAGGAATTCGATGTCAACGCCGACGGCTCGATCACCAGGGAAGAGTTTAAAGCACGCCGCGAAGCGCGCAGGGTAAAAAACAAACAATAAGCTTCAGTGAGCGTGCAGGCGCCACGTCCTTATGACGACGGCGCGGATAATAAGCACGGCGATAAGCGCCATAAGCGCCCCGATCGCCACATCGGCGGGGAAATGCGCGCCGACGACGATACGAGACAGGCAAACCCACGTCACGATTAGGGTCATGATGATCTTGCCCGGCGCGCCGAGGGTGGGCCACAGGCTCGCCGCTATCGTCATGGCGAAAATGGCATGGCCGCTCGGGAAGCTGGCATTGGCCACCGTCAGCGCGTGGCTGTCCAGCACATGCACGCTGCCTTCGGGAAGGACTATGAAAGGTCGCGGGAAGGAAAAACTGTGCTTGAGCATCTGCACCCAGCCGAGCGCCGCAACATAGGATAGAAACCACACCAGCAGGCACTGCGCCCAACGCACGCAACGCGCCTTATCGCGGCCATTCGCCGATTTATGCCGGAAGCACGCATACCATGCAAACACCAGCACCAGCGGGAAATAAAACGCGAACATGGAATGTTTCGCCGCGACGATGCCCAGACGCATCACCGCATTCAGCCCCTCGTCGTTAATGCCGTTGAGAAGCCTGAACAGCGCGACGTTGGCGCCGCCCCAATCGTAAAATATCGCTTTAAAATCCATAGCGGTGAACCTATTGCATCGGAGGTGCCGATACAAAGCTATTTTTTAGCAGGCCGCTTCCACCATGATTTCGACATCGTAGCCGGGGGCGGCGAGTTTCGCTTCTACCGTGGCGCGCGCCGGCGTTTGCCCCGCTACGGCCCATGCGTCCCACGCTTTGTTCATCTGCGCGAAGGTTGCAATGTCGGTAAGCCAGATATTGGCTTTTAGTATGCGCGTCTTGTCGCTGCCCGCCCGCGTGAGCAGGTCGTCGATCTGCTCGAGGATTTCTTTTGTTTGTTCCAGCACCGATTTCCCCATCGTCCGGTCCGCGACGATCCCGCACGTATACACTTTCCCTGCGTGTATGACGGCCTCGCTCATGCGTGCGCCGGGTTCGATACGTTTTATGTCGGTCATGGAGTTCTCCTTGGCTTTTATGAAGATGGGTTGGCGATATCCTTAGAATCAAATCGGGACGGTTTACATTACCATTGATTGAATTGCGCACAAGGCGCTGTTATTTCTCCCGGACATCCGCTAGGCGTAAGGAGAACGCCCTTGACCCAGATCAAGGCGTTCAGAAACTGTAATTATAGAATACTGCCCAAAAGGTTGTAATGGAAGTATTACTTACGCATTGTTCGGCGGCGCTTTCCCAGCACGGAGGCATGTTTGCCGTATTTTTTCTGGGTGGGCTCATGGGTAGCCTGACCCATTGCGTTGTCATGTGCGGGCCGGTTGTGGCGTGTCAGTCCGCATGCGGCGGCCGCTGCGGAAAAAGAATGAGCGCCGCCTCCCAATGGCAATATCACGTAGGACGGTTTTTGACCTATGGGGCGCTTGGTTTCTTCGCGGCGCTGCTTTCGAAACAACTGGCGGCGGCCTCGTACTGGCCGGCGGTGTCAGCGGTGGTTATGGTTATGGCGGGGGCGCTTTTTTTGCTTAGCGCCACAGTCCCGAACCGGCACCCTCTGCTTTCCTTCGCTCCTGAGAATGGTTTTCTGCGCGGCGTGCTGATGAGTTTCATGCCCTGCGGGCTGATTTATGCGGCGCTGATGATGGCCGCGACGCTCACCAACCCGCTTGCCGGCATGGTTGCCATGTGGCTGTTCGTGCTGGGTACGGTGCCTGCGTTGCTGGCGGCAAGCGGCGGGGCGGCAGTATTGGCCAGCAGGTGGCAGGGGATGATGCATGGCATTGGTCGCGCCGGCATGGCGTTTAACGGGCTGGCACTATTGGTGCTGGCCGCAAAAAATATGGGGTAATCGATGCAAAAAGCAATGGAATTAACGCCGGTTTATAACGACGAGATAGTCAAGAAATTCACCATCGCTGCCCTGTTTTGGGGGGCGGTGGGAATGCTGGTGGGGCTGGTCATCGCCCTGCAGCTTGCGTTTCCCGACCTGAACTTCGAGCCGTATTTGAGCTTTGGACGCCTGCGCCCGGTACACACTTCGGGGGTGATTTTCGCGTTCGGCGGCAGCGTGCTGTTTGCCACGTCCTATTTCGTGGTGCAGCGCACATGCCGTACGCGGCTATGGAACGATTCGCTAGCGAATTTCACTTTCTGGGGCTATCAGCTCTTCATCGTGATGGCTGCCAGCGGCTATGTGTTCGGCGTCACGCAGGGCAAGGAATATGCTGAGCCGGAATGGTACGCCGACCTATGGCTGACCGTCGTATGGGTGGCGTATCTGCTTGTTTTCCTTATGACGCTCGCCAGGCGCCGGGAGCCGCATATCTACGTAGCCAACTGGTTCTTCCTGTCTTTTATCGCTACCGTCGCCGTGCTGCATCTGGTCAATGGCGTAAGCGTCCCGGTGTCGGGCCTGGCTGCAAAATCGGTGTCGGTGTGGGGCGGTGTGCAATCCGCGCTGATTCAATGGTGGTACGGGCATAACGCCGTGGGCTTTTTCCTGACGGCCGGATTCCTGGGGATTATGTATTATTTCATTCCGAAGCGCGCGGACCGTCCTGTGTATTCCTATCGCCTTTCAATCCTGCATTTCTGGTCGCTCATTTTTATTTATATCTGGGCGGGGCCGCACCATCTGCATTACACGGCCTTGCCGGATTGGGCGCAGACGCTCGGCATGACGTTCTCCATTATGCTCTGGATGCCAAGCTGGGGCGGGATGATCAACGGTGTCATGACGCTTTCGGGCGCGTGGAACAAGCTGCGTGACGACGCGGTGCTGCGCTTTATGATCGTCGCCCTCGCGTTTTACGGCATGAGCACGTTTGAAGGGCCGCTTATGTCCATTAAAACCGTCAACGCCCTTTCGCACTATACCGACTGGACGATTGGCCACGTGCATTCCGGCGCACTCGGCTGGGTCGCCTTTATCAGCTTCGGCGCGCTTTATCATCTCGTGCCCGTGCTGTGGAAAAAAAAGGAGATCTATTCCATGCGACTCGTGAACATCCACCTCTGGGTCGCCACTATCGGCATCGTCCTCTACATCAGTGCGATGTGGGTGGCGGGTATCATGCAGGGCCTTATGTGGCGCGCATACGATACAATGGGGTTCCTCGAATATTCCTTCGTTGAGACGGTAGAGGCGATGCACCCTTACTACATTATCCGTGCGCTTGGCGGATTGCTCTATCTCCTGGGGATGCTCATCATGGTCTATAATTGCTATAAGACGATTACGGGTTGCAGCCGGCAATGCGGCTCCTGCGAGTGCAGCGGCAAGGAGCTTGCCCATGCTTGAGAAACATAAAAAGCTGGAGAAAAACTCCATATTGCTGCTGGTATTTTCGCTGGTGGCGATTTCGATCGGCGGCCTGGTGGAAATAGTGCCTCTGTTCCGTATCGAAACCACGATTGAAAAGGTCAGCGGAATGCGGCCGCTTACCCCGCTGGAGCTTACGGGGGAGCAGATTTACATCCGTGAAAATTGCAGCTCCTGCCATAGCCAGCAGATTCGCCCGTTACGCGATGAAGTGGAGCGCTACGGGCACTATTCGCTGGCGGCGGAAAGCATGTACGAGCATCCGTTCCTGTGGGGCAGCAAGCGTACCGGCCCCGATCTCGCGCGCGTAGGCGGAAAGTATTCTGACGAATGGCATACCGCGCATCTTGCCCGCCCGCGCGATGTGGTGCCCGAATCGATCATGCCTTCCTATGGCTTTATGCTGAATAACAGCGCGGACCTTCGGGGCGTTCAAAAACTCATGAAGGCGTATCGCAGCGTCGGCGTGCCCTATACCGAAGCGATGATCGAGAACGCCTATAACGATGCGATGGCGCAGGCTCATGCCGACAGCGATCCGTCAGGCTTAAATGAACGCTATGGCAAAAAGGTGAACGTTCGCAATTTCGACGGGCAGAGAAATTTTGTCTCTGAAGCGGACGCGCTGGTTGCCTATCTGCAGACGCTTGGAACACTGGCCGATATCAAGGATTATCAGATGAACATTGACACGAAGGCGACGAAAGAGGGGGGCAAATGAACTTCTTTTACGAGCACGCTCCTTCCATGAGCCTGATTTTTTTCTTCAGCGTATTTATATGGGTGGCCTATCGCGCTTACCGACCGGGCGCGAAGCAGGAGATGCAATCCTATGCCTTTATTCCACTCGCGGAGGAACGCAATCATGAGTGATCAGAAAGATATCGACCGGCATTCGGGGGTGGAAACCACCGGCCACGAGTGGGACGGCATCAAGGAGTTGAACATGCCGGCGCCGCGCTGGTGGCTGATTGTATTTGCCATCACTTGCGTATGGGCGGTGGGGTATTGGGTGGTCTATCCCGCATGGCCGACGCTTTCGGGCAATACCGAAGGCACTGCAGGCTGGACGTCGCATAAGAAACTGGCAGGCGAACAGGCGGAAATTACTGCCCGCCGCGGTGTATTCGCGGAGAAAATCAACACCCATTCGCTCGCTGAAATTCAAAAGGACCCTGAACTCTATCAATTCGCCATTGCCGGCGGTAAGACCATGTTCAAAGAAAACTGCGCGGCTTGTCACGGCACCGGTGCGCAAGGCGGGCGCGGCTATCCAAACCTCAATGACGATGACTGGCTATGGGGCGGCGATCTTGATTCCATCTACCATACGATAAAAGCCGGGATTCGTTCCACGCATGAAGATACGCGCACGTCGCAAATGCCTGCCTTCGGCGAGATATTGAAAAAAGATGAAATCTCAAGCGTAGCCGACCATGTGCTCAGCCTTTCGGGCGGCGGGGAGGCTAGCGCGCAGGGGGCGGTCGTATTCAAGCAGAATTGTGCTGCATGTCATGGCGACAATGGTCGAGGCGGCCGCGCGACGGGGGCCCCCAACCTTGCCGATGCGATTTGGCTGTATGGCGGCACCAAAGCTGATATTATGACGCAGGTGGCCAACCCTCGTCACGGCGTCATGCCCGCATGGGAAACGCGCCTGCCGGATGAAACCGTCAAGCAATTGAGCATTTATGTGCATTCACTCGGTGGGGGCGAAACCGGACAGCAGAAGAAGTAAACATGGAAACGCCCATACAGCTATTTAAGAAGCAGGAAAAAATCTATCCACGGCGTGTATGGGGAAAGTTTCGCAAGCTGAAATGGATTGCGATGGTGACGTTGCTCACCATCTATTATGGGGCTCCCTGGCTGCGCTGGCATCGGGGCGGGCAATCGCCCGATCAGGCAATCCTTATCGACCTTAACCACACCCGGGCGTATTTTTTCGGTATCGAAATCTGGCCGCAGGAAGTCTATTACATCACGGGCATTCTGATTCTAGCGGCGGTAGGGCTTTTTTTCGTCACCTCGCTGTTTGGGCGTGTGTGGTGCGGCTACGCGTGCCCGCAAACGGTATGGACGGATTTGTTCGTATGGGTCGAACGCATCGTGCAGGGGGACCGCAATGCCCGCAGGAAACTCGACGAATCCAAATGGACGCTCGAAAAAATCCGCAAGAAAGGCCTGACGCATGCCATATGGCTGCTCATCGGCTTATGCACGGGCGGCGCATGGGTGTTTTATTTTAACGACGCGCCTACGCTGTTCGACCAGATCGTGCATTTCGACGTGCCCTGGAGCGTCGCGGGATGGATTCTCGGCCTGACTTTTTCCACCTATCTCATGGCCGGTTTCGCGCGCGAGCAGGTTTGTACCTATATGTGCCCCTATGCGCGGTTTCAGTCCGCCATGTTCGATAAAGATACGCTCATCATTGCTTACGATAAAAACCGCGGCGAACCGCGCGGTAAGCACAAAGCGGGCGATAGCTGGGAAAACAAAGGTCACTGCATCGATTGCGATTCATGCGTGGTGGTGTGCCCGATGGGGATCGATATTCGCGAGGGGTTGCAAATGGAGTGCATCGCCTGCGGATTATGCGTCGACGCATGCGATAACGTGATGGAAAAAATCGGCCTGCCAAAAGGCCTGATTCGCTATGATACGGAGAGCAAGAAGCCTTTTAACCCGTTGCGCCCGCGCAGCTTCTGGTATGGCGGGATCATCACGCTGGTGGGATGTCTGATGCTCTATAGCCTGCTTACGCGCTCGCCTCTCGAGATGAACGTCACGCATGACCGCAACCCCTTATACGTGCAATTGTCGGACGGCTCGGTACGTAATGGTTATAACATCACCATCATTAATAAGCATCATGAGGATAAGAGCTATGCGCTGACGGTGCAGGGCATTGAAAACGCCACGCTGCGCGTGCAGGCGAGCAGCGACATCCCGGCGGATAACATACCCGTATTTGCCGACTCCGTAGGCCATTTCCGGGTATTTTTAACGGCGCCGAGGCAAACGGAGCACCGTCGTGAAATAACATTCAGCCTCGTGGAATCCGGCGGTGCCGCCGGCACGGGCAAGGACACCGTTTTCGTGAGCGAGGGACGATGACCGGCAGGCGCGTATGGTGGTATTTTGTGGCGTTTTTCTGTTTCATACTGGTGATCAATGCGGTGATGATCGCGCTCGCCGTCAGCACCCATACGGGTAGCGTTACCGACCATCCTTATGAAAAGGGCCTCGCATATAATCGTGTGGTGGAAGCTGAAAAAAAGCAGGAAATGCTTGGATGGCAAGCCGACATTGATTATAAAGAGGGCAGGGTGCGTTTTGTCTTGCGGGATAAAGACAACCATCCCATTACCCCTGAAAAAGCGACCGCTGCCATCATTCGCCCCACGCAATCAGGCATGGATTTCACGTTCGACCTGAAAGCCGCTGAAACGGCTGTGGAGTTTCCCGCCGCCGGTTTATGGGAGGTGAGGGTGGATGCGGAATATCAAGGTATGCATTACCAGAAAACCGAGCGTATTATCGTCGAATGAGCACCGCCCGTTTCATCGCCACCGATACCGACGGAACGCATAGCCTGAATCTTCTGGTAGACGGCATGCATTGCCCGAGCTGTGTGGCCATTATCGAGAACGCGCTTAAGAAACAGCCGGCGGTGCAGGCCGCGCGGCTGAATCTTTCCACAAGGCGCTTGCGCGTTATGTGGAAAGGAGCGGCCGGGCTTGGGGAAAGCTGGGTATCGCTGATTAACGGCATGGGCTATCGCGCCGTGCCGTTTGATCCGGAAACGGCGGAGACATCCGAGAAAAAAGAGGAGAAATTCCTGCTGCGCTGCCTGGCGGCGGCTGGTTTTGCCAGCGGCAATCTAATGCTTTTTTCCATCCCGTTATGGACGAGCGATGGCGTTGAAATGGGGGCGGCCACCCGCACGTTTTTCCATTGGGTGCAGGCGGCGATCGCCATCCCCGCCATCGTCTATTGCGGCATTCCCTTTTACCGCTCGGCGTGGAAAGCCTTGCGCGCGCGGAAAACCAACATGGATGTGCCGATTTCGGTTGCGGTGATTCTCGCTACGCTTATGAGCGTGTTTGAAACGGCCACTTTCGGCACGCATTCCTATTTCGACTCGGGCGTGATGCTGCTGTTTTTCCTGCTTATCGGGCGCTATCTGGAAGCCCGCGCCCGCGGCCGCGCGCGCAGCGCCGCCCATGATCTGCTGCAAATGATGACTGGGTTTGCCACCGTCCTGCACGAAGACGGCAGGCAGGAAACCATCCCGCTTTCCGAAATCAGGGAAGGCATGGTCCTGCTGGTTGCGGCGGGCGAGAAAATCGGGGCCGACGGGGTGGTGCTTTCAGGCGACTCCGAAATCGATACCGGCCTGATTACTGGCGAGAGCATGCCGCGCAAAGTGGCTGCAGACGCCCTACTGTTCGCCGGGACCATCAATATGCTGGCTCCTATCACCATGCGCGTGACCAAAGCGGGCGAGCGCTCGCTGCTTTCGGAAATCATCAGGCTTATGGAATCGGCCGAACAGGCGCAGGCGAGATACGTGACGGTGGCCGACCGTATTTCCGGCTGGTATACGCCCGCCGTACACGCACTGGCGTTTGCTACGTTCATAGGCTGGTTTTTTATCGGTCATGCCGCCTGGCAAGTGGCGTTGCTATATGCCACGACTGTGCTGATTATTACCTGCCCGTGCGCTTTGGGGCTGGCGGTGCCCGTGGTGCAGGTGCTTGCGAGCGGTAAACTCATGCGCGCCGGAATTTTACTTAAAAGCGGTAGCGCTCTGGAGCGGCTTGCCACGACCACTCATGCCGTATTCGATAAAACCGGGACGCTGACGTTGGGAAAACCGACGCTCACCTCCTCCCATTCTGACGAGCAGCTGCAGTATGCCGCTTCCCTTGCCGCACATAGCAAGCACCCGCTTTCGCAGGCGATCGTGAAGGCGTATCCCGGCGTACTTATACCGCTTGCGGTTCATGAGGTTCAGGGGTGCGGGCTCGAGGCGGCGGGACTGAAATTAGGCAAGCGAAGCTGGGCCACCGCTTTGTCCGACGATAGTGAGAACACGCTGGAATTATGGCTCTCTGAAGATGGAAAGCCGCCCGTTCGGTTCACGTTTGCCGATCAGTTACGCGAGGATGCGCAGGAGACGATCGACGCGCTGCGATCGACCGGCATCAAAACGCTGCTGCTTTCCGGCGACCGGCAGGAAGTGACAAGGAATATCGCGGAGAAACTGGGCATTCAGACATTCGAGGGCGCGTTATCGCCCGTGCAGAAAACGCAAAAAATCGCTGCGCTTAAAGCCGAGGGCGCGAACGTGCTGATGGTGGGCGATGGCCTGAACGACGCGCCGTCGCTTTCGTCCGCAACCGTTTCCATGTCCCCCGCCAGCGCGATGGATATTACGCAAAACGCGGCGGATATTGTATTTCAGGGCGACAGGTTGCGGCCGGTGCTCACGGCGATTTCCATCGCAAAATTCTCGCAGACGCTGGTTATGCAGAATTTTGTGCTGGCGATACTGTATAATGTCATTGCAATTCCGCTTGCCGTCGCGGGCATGGTAACGCCTCTCATCGGCGCGATCGCGATGTCCAGCTCGTCCTTGCTGGTGATCGCCAATGCGATGCGCCTGAATGCGGGGAAACCGTGAACATCCTGCTTTACCTCATCCCCATCGCCCTTACGCTCGGACTAGCGGGGCTTGCGGCCTTCTTCTGGGCGATGAAAAACGGGCAGTTTGAAGACCTGGACGGCGCCGCTCACCGTGTCCTGCGCGACGACGAAGACGAGGCCTAGGCTGCTTTCTTCAGCAGGCTGAAAAGCTCGTCTTTAAGGCTCAGGCGTTGCTTTTTTAACGTCTCCAGATGCGTGTCAGACGCCGCTTCAGCGCCTGATTCAATGCGATGCACGGAGTGCTCCACCGTGTCGTATTCGGCGAATAACCGCGCGAAACGGCTGTCGGATAGCTTCATCTGGTGAATGCGTTCACGCATTTCAGGAAATTCATTGATCAGGCTGTGATTTTCGAGCGGCATATACGTACTCCTCTTTGATTTCCGGCCAGCATAATCGTCCGGCTGGATCTGTACTTGACGCAAATCAAGGATTGTAAAACCGCCTGCGTCTATTTTCGGTGCATCATTAACGCAGGAGGACTTATGAAAAAGATCGTTTTTAGCGCGCTTACGGTGATTTCCCTATCTGGCCCGGCGCTGGCGGCGGATGACTTCAAAGCGGGCGACTGGATGCTGCGCGCACGTGCGCTCGGCGTTGTGCCGCAGGAAAGCAGCTCGATGAACATCGCCGACCGCGTGAAAGTCGATGACAGCGTCGTGCCGGAACTTGATATCACCTATTTCTTCACCCCCAACATTTCCGCTGAGCTGATCGCGGCCGTAACGCCGCATGATGTGACGACCAAAGGCGGGGTGGACGCAGGCAGCTCATGGCTCCTGCCGCCGACGCTTACGTTGCAATATCACTTTAACCAGTGCCCGATGGCAACGCCCTATGTCGGCGCAGGCGTCAACTACACGCATTTTTTCAATACCGATGCCGGTTCGCTCAATTCCGTCAAATATGACGATAGTTTCGGCGCCGCCCTGCAGGCGGGTGTCGACATTCCCCTTAAAGATAACTGGTACGCCAACATCGACGTAAAGAAGGTGTTCATCAGTACTACGGCAAAATTCACCCCCAGCGGTGTTCGTGCGGATGTGGATATTGACCCGTGGCTGGTTGGCGTGGGCGTCGGATATCGATTCTAGCCATGCCCGGCTGCACCACCCCATCGCCCGCCGTCAATAAAGCCTGTTCCGGTAAGTGCAGGAAGGACGGCGGGTGCGATGCTACGCCGCACGTATGGGTGGTTGCCGCATGCGAGGGGATGATTTCCCTGTTTGAAAGAGATATGCAGGGCGCGCTTTTGCCCATACCGAAAAATGGGCACGGCGTATTTGCGACGCTGGCGCAGTTTCAGGCGCTGATGGATAAAGCTGAGCAGGCGTACGAATTTGACCGGCTCATTATTATCGGCAGCAGGGGCGATATTGCGTGGATAGAGGCTTCGCTATCGAGGCCCATCGCGCGGCATATTACGGCGGAGATCGAGTACCCGCTGCTTCCGGCATGGTTCAAGCAGCCGTTGCCGCTCTCGCACCTGACCCATGCGCTGGAAAATATATTCTGTTCATGATCGCAATCAGATAACTTTAGAGGCATTGCCATACCGTGGAAATAACACGTGACACCGTAGATAAAAATGA
>CAZBUX010000007.1:0-13783 GCA_964495185.1 uncultured Rickettsiales bacterium
GGCGGGCGTGGTAGGCATCAGTATGGGCGTGTTCGTATGCGGATATGTGTTCTTCAAAAGGATGCGTACCACCATGGTGGATTATATTTAGGGACGCCATGAAACCGGTCATCAAGCTCACGGATATTTCGAAGTCGTATAAGCTGTTCGAGAGCCCGCTTGAAAAAGCCGTCTACGGTCTCGGACTCGAAAAATACGCAGGCTGGCTGCGCGGCGTGCGTGAAACCATCCCCGAGCATCGGGCGCTTAAAAACATCACGCTTGAAGTTGGCAGGGGCGAGCGGCTCGGCGTTATCGGCCGCAACGGCGCGGGGAAATCCACCCTGCTCAAAATCATCACGGGCGTTATATCCCCCAGCGCTGGCGAGCGTCATATCATTGATAACGTTGAAGCGCTTTTCGACGCCGCCACCGGTTTTAACCCGGAAATGACCGGGTTGGAAAACATCGAAAACGGCCTGCGCCTCAGGCTTGGAAAGAACATCGCGCGCATGGGGGAGGCGACGAAAGAAGTCATCGAATTCGTCGAACTCGGGGCGTATCTCAACCAGCCGATCAAGAATTATTCCAAAGGCATGTCCACGCGGCTCGCTTTCGCTGTGGCGACCGCCGTGCGCCCGGATGTGGTCGTCATCGACGAAGTGCTCGGGGCAGGCGATGCGTATTTCAGCACCAAGGCGGCGCGGCGTATGCGCTCGCTGCTGGGCGGTAACGCCACGCTCATCCTCGTATCGCATTCCACCAAGCAGGTGCTGCAATTCTGCGAGCGATCGATGTGGCTGGAAAACGGCGAGATCGTTATGGAAGGCGAGTCGCTGAAGGTGATCAAGGCGTATGAAGAATTCATCGAGCGCCTGCGCTACCGCAGCGTCACCATACCGCAGGGCCGCAGCGTGCTGGAGGATGATAGCTTCCGCCAGTCGGTGCTGGAAGAGACGCTGCGCTCGATTTCGGGTAATGAGCTGAAGGGCGTGTATAAAGACAGCGCTCCGGCGTTGCAGGATAACGAAGCGCCCTCACTGCCGATAGAGAGCAATATCATCTGCAAGACGGGGCTTTCGCGCTGGCCGCAGACGAAGAAAGGCCTGCTCGTGCGCCATGTGTGGATGACCGACGCCGCAGGCGCGCCAGTCAGTGTCATCGAAACCTCCAGCCCCTTCTGCATTCATATTGACTATGAGGCGGATGTCGGCCCGCTGAGCTGCAAATTCGTCGTCCTGTTCTTTACTGCCGAGGGGCAGTGGATGTCGCGGCAGGTGAGCGAGGTCGAGACGGTGCAGGGCAGGGCAGGCGTCATTTACCGCAAGACGCTCAGGTTCGACGCCAACTATTTTGGCTCTGGAAATATCGTGTTTACCGTCGCGCTGTTCGAAACGGAAGGTGGCATCCGGGCCGAGGATAATCTCGAGACGCTGTCGCGCAGCTTCGAGTTCCAGGTTATCAACGCGCAGAAAGACGACCGCTCGATTTTCTGCCACCCCTGTACGTGGGAAAGCAGCCGGGTTATCGAGAACGCACCGCCTGAGCCGGTGGCAGCAGGAGTGAAGGCATGACCGGCATTGGCGTCATCGGCTGCGGCAAGCAGGCCGAAAAACACATCGAAAGCCTGAGTAAGATTGGTGGCATCGACATTACGGTCGCGGATCTCGATGCGGCGCGCGCGGAAAGTTTTGCAAAGAAGCGGGGTGTGGCCGTGGCAGCTACGGTGGACGCTCTGTTTAACGACGCTTCGCTGCAGGCGATCTTGATCTGCACCCCTACGCCGTCGCATGTTGAGTTGATCCTGAAGGCGATGCTCTCGGGAAAGGATTTTTTCTGCGAGAAGCCGCTATGCCAGTCGCTGGCGGAAGCCGAGACTATCGTGAAAACCTGTGGCGACCGCGCGCGCGTAGGGCTCGTGGGGTACATCTACCGCTACGCGCCGGTGTTCCGCTACGCGCACGACGCGCTGCGCCAGCCCGCTGCGACTTCCGTTCTTGGCGCGCCGGTGATGGCGACGCTGCGCATCGGCGGGCGCGGGTCGCACCAGCTGTGGAAGCACCGGCAGGAAACCGGCGGCGGAGCGATGAGCGAAATGTTCATACACATGCTCGATCTTGCCGTCTGGTTGTTCGGGCCGGTTGCGGATGCATCGCTGCTAAAAAAAGAGTTGCTGCGGCCTAAGCGGGAAATAAACGGCAAGGTTGAGACCGTTGACGCCGAAGATCTGGTGCTGGCTGAGCTTATCATGAAATCCGGCGCGCGGGTTTACGTGCAGGCGGATCTGCTTACGCCCGGCTTCAGCCAGCATATCGAGATTCAGGGCGAGCGCGGCAGCTTTATGGGCTCGATCCAGCCGGAAATACCAGCGCGCGTGTTCGCGTCGCACGCTTCGGGCGATCTGAAAGCGGGTTGGAATTCGCTTTCGTTCCCACCGGTTAATCTTCTTGACGAGCAGATGAAACATTTTATACAGGTTTTGCGCGAGAAAAATGTGAAACCCCTGGTGCCTGTATTCGATTCGCTCGAAGTGCTGCGCGTAATGGATAATCTGCAATCAACGATCAAAGGAGAAGCGATATGCGTATCTTGATTCTGGGCGGCGACGGATATCTGGGCTGGCCGACCGCTATGCACTTCGCCAATCAGGGCCACGAGGTCGTGATCGCCGATAATTACCTGCGCCGCAAAATCGCCCGTGAAACTAAATCGGAAGCGCTCATCGAAGGCAAGGATATGGCTTCGCGCTGTGCGCTGTTCGAGAAGCATTTCGGCAAGAAAATCCAGTGGGTGGAATGCGATCTCGCGCAGGCTCCTGAGATGTTCGCGCTATTCGAAAAATTTACGCCGGACGCGGTGGTGCATTATGCCGAGCAGCCATCGGCCCCATATTCCATGATGAATTTCGATTCCGCGCAGCAGACGCTGAACAACAATCTCGGCGTGACTTTCAACCTCATCTGGGCAGTCAAGGATATCTGCCCCGATTGTCACATCATCAAGCTCGGCACGATGGGCGAATACGGCACGCCCAATATCGATATCGAAGAAGGCTGGATCGAGATCGACCACAAGGGCCGCAAGGACAAGTTCCTATTCCCGCGCCAGGCCGGAAGCCTCTACCATACCACCAAGGTGCTCGACACCGATCTCCTGTGGTTCTATGTGCGCACTTACGGCATCCGCGTCACCGATCTCATGCAGGGGCCGGTTTACGGCCTGATTACCGGAGAATCGGCTGCCGATGACGGGCTGCTTCCCAATTTCCATTACGACGATATTTTCGGTACCGTCATCAACCGTTTCTTCGTGCAGGTGATCGCGGGCGTACCGCTCACCGTCTACGGCAAGGGCGGGCAGACGCGTGGTTACCTGAACCTAAAGGACACGCTGCAATGCATTGAGCTGGCCGCTAAAAACCCGGCCAAGGCGGGGGAGCTGCGTATACTGAATCAGCTTACCGAGACCTTCACGGTGATGGAACTGGCGCAGCTCGCCTGTAAGGTCGGCAAGCAGATGGGTTTCAACGCCACTATCGAGCCGATTGAGAATCCCCGCAAGGAAGCCGAGCAGCACTACTATAATCCGAAATATTCCGGCCTTATGGAGCTGGGCCTGAAGCCACACTATCTCACGGAAGAAGTGGCCGCCGGGATGATCGAAAAAATCGCTTCGTTCAAATCCGCGATCGACAAAAACATGATCATGCCGCGCGTACGTTGGTCGAGGAAAGCGCAAGCCGCATGAACATACTGGTTTGCTACTGCGCGTTCACATGGCCGGGGCGCTATGCCATCCTCGACCATATCTACTGCTACGAACGCTATAGCGACCACCGCGTTTTCTACGTCAACGGCCTGTGGGCGAAATTCCCGGAATACCTGAAAAACATTCGCTGGGACGCCATCATATTTCACAATACCTACCTCATCATGCGCTCGAACCCCGCTTCGATGGCGCGCATAAACAACGCTTTCGCGCACCTGAAAAACGAGTCCTGCGCTAAAATCGCGATTGCACAGGACGAGCACAATAATACCGATCTTCTGTGCGATTTTATCAATGAATTCAAAGTCGACACGGTCTTTTCCGTGGCCCAGACCGAGCGCGACTGGGACGCGATTTACCGGGGCCATATCCCCGACGACGTCCGGCTGGTGCGCTGCCTTCCGGGCTACGTCGAGGAACGGCGGATCGGGCTGGCAAAGCGTTATGAAAAACAATACCGCGATAAAAAAGACATCGACATCGGCTACCGTTCTTTCAAGGCAAAGGCCCGCAACGGCAGGGTCGGCGTACTGAAATGGAAAATATGCGACGTCATCGCCGAAGCGGCGCCGCGGCACGGGCTTAAAGCCGACGTATCCGTTGAAGTAAAAGATATCCTTTCGGGCAAGGCGTGGCTGAAATTCATCGCCCGCAGCCGCTATCAGGCGGGTGTCGAGGGCGGTTCCAGTCTCATCGACCGCGACGGCAGCATCCGCGCGCGCTGCAACGCCTACGAGGGTAAAAAACCCGACGCCACGTTCGAGGATATCGAAAACGCCTGTTTCCCCGGAAAAGACAACTCGCTCGATTGCGCCATGATCTCGCCGCGCGTGTTTGAGATAGCGATGGCGAAATGCTGTCAGGTGCTGGTGGAAGGCAATTACAACGGCATCATCAAGCCGGGTGTGCACTACATCCCCATCAGGAAAGATTTCTCGGATATCGACGAAGTGCTGGCTGGTCTTGGCGATGAAGGCCGCCGGCAGCGCATCATTGAAAATGCTTATCGCGACCTGATCGAATCGGGTAAATATTCTTACGCGCGTTATGTGAGTGAATTCTTCGCGCAGGTCGCAGACAGACTGCCGAAAGAGGCACGTACTCGCGGGGCAGGTGTGGTGCTGGCCCACTGGATCAACAAAGCCGACCACGTGCGCGACTGGGCGAAACTTTTCCTTGTGAAGCATGTCTACACGCCATTCCTGCCTTACTGGAAAGGGCAGATCGGCCCCCTGAAAGCTATCGGCGGGTATCTGAACCGAAAGCCTTATAGCCCGCGATGAACTTGCCGTCAGATACAGGCAAGAAGGCGTTACTATTCCTTGTCGGATGTGAGCCCCAGCTTGCCTACCGGATACGCATCGAGGCTGAGTCTCTCGCACGGCATTACGACGTTACCCTGCGCGGCAGCCGTTTCTATAAAGATTCACCCGCGCATGAAAGCCGGCCCGGCTATGAAGAATACCGGCTGCCGGTGCAGCCGTTCCATAAGGGGTTGTTCAACTGCATCCGGCACGTTCTTCGGCTTACCGCCTGCCGTAAAAATTATCTGCGCATGGCCGGTTTTGTCCTTGCCCTTGGCGTGGTGGGGCTGGTGCTTTCGCCGTTAATCATAGTGGCTACGGTGGGTGTTCTAGCCGGGCGCTGGTTGCCGCGGCTGAGCCTGTTTGCGGCGGTATGCGTCCGAAAAACGCTGACTTTCCTGATGCGGACGATCAGGAAAGTCAGGTCCGTTGCCACCGGCTTTTTCATTCGCTGTCCCGCTGCCGCGCGGCGTGCGCTCAACCGCCTGAATCGCCACCCGCTACAATGGCTGGAACGGGGCCTTAAGCGATACTCGCGACGCCCTTTCAGCTATGTATTGCTCGTGCTGCTTAAAATCCTGAGAAAAGCGCCGGCGATCCTGTTGGCGCCGCTTTACTGGTTCTGCCGGGTGGCGTGTTTTCTGATCGGCAGGTCGTGTGACGCGCTTGCAAAGCTCGTTGTTCTTTTGCACAGGGCTGAAACTGCGCTGTCTAACGCTACCCGAAAGCGCTACCTGAAAGCGCTCACAGGGTATCGCAGGTGGTTTTACCACACCGACGCGGTGCGCCTGATCGCGCTGTTCAGGACCATTTTCCAGCGCTCTTTTGCACAATTCGACGCATGGGCGAAGGAGCCGCTGAACTACGACGTGGTATACGTCAAGGATCTCGATGTGCTCCCGGCGGCGGTGGCGATCCGCTACGCATGCGGGGCGAGGCTGGTGTATGCCTGCTATGAATTTTTTCCCCACAGCATCCCGCGCTTCGCTCCGTGGTGCACCGCCTCGCTGGCATGGTTCGAGCGCTGCCTTGTGACCGCTGCGGAGCGGGTGATTACGGTCACCCCGCAAATGGCGGACGCGATCAGGAAGAGCTATCCCGTCCTCGCGGGGAAGGTATCCTGGATTCCTAACGTCGACCGTATCCCGGAAATGCCGGACATGAACAAGGCAATGAAATTGCAAGATATTATAGGAGGGCGTCGGAGCTTCCTCTATCAGGGTAATTTTGCCGATGAGCGTGGCATTGAGGAATTGCTGCAATCGTGGCGGCATATCGATCCTGCTGCCGGAGTGCTTATCATCCGTGGCCCCCATAACGCATTCAGGGAAAAATACATAGAAATTTCAAAATCTAACGGAACGTTTGGCAAAGGGGTCGTCTTCACCGCGCCGCCGGAGAGCAAGAAGGAAGACCTGATCGACTCCATCATCGCCACGAGGGAAGTCGACGCCTGCCTGATTCCCTACCTGCCGGTCACGATTAACAATAAGAACTGCTGTCCCCGCAAGCTCAGCCATTACCTGCACGCCGGTCGCATGATTATCTCCAACAGGCTGGAATTCGTCAAAGAAACCATTACCAAAGCCCAGTGCGGGCTGGTATACGATCATAAAAACCTTGATAATATGATCGAAACGTTCAACACCTGTATTAATGACGTGGCGCTAATCAGGCGATGTCAGGCGAACGCGCTCGCTTACGCACGAAACGAATATAACTGGGAACATTATGAAGAGCAATTCCTGCACTATGTCCGCGGCTGAACCGGTTCTTGCCGAAACCCCGCCCGCCAGCGCGCTAAAGCTGGTCAGCAAGCAACTCGTGGAGGAATACCAGTCGAATGGCGACAGCATCGTGGCGCTTCTGGACGCCTGTTCGCAATCCGGCGATGAGGCGCTCGTCTGCCAGCGCTGGCTGCGCGACAATCTGACCAAGCGCATGATCCACCAGCACATGTACGGCGACCTGCTTGAAGCGGGCGGGAAGACCCTGCTTGATATCGGCGGTGGCATTACGGCGCTGGCGCGTTACCTGAGCAAGAAGAACGATGTGACGCTGGTTGATCTGCTGGTACACGATTCCAGGGAGCAGTCTGACGCGTTTATCGCTACAGCGCCGAAACTGGCGGTGCGGTGCGAGGACTGGTTCAAATTCCAGCCCGAGCGCGATTACGATGTGGTCATCGCCAACGACCTGTTTCCCAACGCCGACCAGCGTCTGGAAATGTTTATCGATCGATACATACCGCGCGCGCGCGAAATCCGTATGTCGCTTACCTATCACAACACCCCGCGCTTTTATCTCACGCGCCGCATCGATGCCGAGGAAGTGCTGTGTATGCTGGCCTGGAACGGCGAAATGGTCGCGCATGTGCTTGGCAAGTTTGCATCGCGCATATCGGGGCTGCACCTGCCGCTCCTGACGCAGAATCCGCCTTCGCTCTATGCTAACGGCAGGCAGGTCTGTATGGTCACGATCCGGGGAGACGCAGCCTGATGAACCGTGACGCCCGCATCAAGGCCTTTTTCTTTGGCGACTCGATCTGCTTCGGGCAGATGTCTTCGCCGCATCACGGTTGGGTGACGCGTCTGGCGCAGCTGCTGGAAGAGTGCGGTGCGGCGCAAGGTGCGGAGGTCACGTTGCAGAATCCTTCCGTGAGCGGGAACACCACGCGGCAGGCGCTGGAGCGCATGGCCTACGATGTTCAGCAATACGGGGTGGACATGCTGCTTATCCAGTTCGGCATGAACGATTGCAATTACTGGCAGACCGACCGCGGTAACCCGCGCGTCAGCAAAAAAGCCTTCGAGGCAAATCTTGAAGAAATGATCGCGCGCGGGCGCAGTTTCGGAGCGCGGGAAATTATCATGCCCACCAACCACACGACCACCCGCACCACGGAGCGGATGCAGCACACGGCGCTTACCTATGAAGAGAGCAACCGCGAATACAACGCTATCATCCGTAAGGTCGCCGCCAGCCAGAAAGTCGAACTGGTGGACATGGAGGCAATTTTCACGCAGCACGTGGCGGGAAGCCGTGCACGCGCGCAGGAGCTGCTGCATGAGGACGGCCTGCATTTGAGCGTTAAAGGACACGACCTTTATTATAAGACGCTCCGCCCCGTAGTGGAATCGGCGCTGGGACGGCTGCTGGATAATGCGAAGTCGGCCACATGTGCGGCATAGCGGGTGCTTTTAGTTTAAGCGGGAAGCCGATCCCGAATCTCGAACGGGCGCTGCGCGTGATGAATCGCCTGATCGCCCATCGCGGCCCCGACGGCGAGGGCGTCTGGATGGCTCCGGATGGCAGCATGGGCATGGCGCACCGCCGACTGAGCATCATCGATCTTTCCGATGCGGCGGCGCAGCCGATGCAGGGCGCGAGCGGCGACGTCATCACGTTCAACGGCGAAATCTACAATTACCGCGAGATGCGCCAGCCATTGCCGGACTGGCCGTTTCGCACGAATTCCGATACCGAAACGATTCTCGCGGCGTATGACCGCTACGGCGAGGAATGCCTGTCGCAACTGAAGGGCATGTTCGCGTTCGCAATCGCCGACCCGAAGGAAAAGACGTTGTTTGCCGCCTGCGACCGCTTCGGCATTAAGCCGTTTTATTATGCGGTGGTGGGCGATATTTTTTATTACGCCTCGGAAGCCAAGGCGCTGTTGCCGTTTTTGCCAAGCATCGAAACCGAGCAGTCGTGCCTTACGGAATATTTCATGTTCCAGTATACCACGGGCGAGGACGTATTGTTCGCCGGGATCAAGCGCCTGATGCCCGCGCACGCGCTTACCATCAAGAACGGCAGGATCAGCGTGCGCCGCTGGTGGGACGTAAAATACGACATCGATTTCGACCACACCGCGAAATATTATTACGAGCGGCTGGAGGAAATTTTCCACGACAGCGTGCAGCTCCACCTGCGCAGCGACGTGCCGGTGGGAAGCTACCTGAGCGGCGGCGTCGATTCCAGCCTCGTCACCCTGCTCGCGCACCAGCATTCCGGCGACCAGTTCACCGGCATGTTCCATGGCCGCTTTACCGACCATCCGGGTTATGACGAAAGCCGTTATGCCGATATCGTCGCCAAAAGGATCGGGCGCCCGCTGCACATCGCCGACATCACCGCCGCCGATTTCGAAAAACACATCGCCGACGTCATCTACCACCTCGACTGGCCGGTGGCGGGGCCGGGGTCGTTCCCGCAATACATGGTCTCCAAACTTGCGTCCGAGCACGTGAAAGTCGTGCTGGGCGGGCAGGGCGGCGACGAGATTTTCGGCGGCTACGCGCGCTATATCCTCGCCTATTTCGAGCAGTGCATCAAAGCCTCGATCGACGGCACGTATAAGGGCGGCGATTTCGTCGTCACACCCGAGTCGATCATCCCGAACCTGAGCATCCTGCAGGAATACAAGCCGATGATCAAAGAATTCTGGCGCGAAGGCCTGTTCGGCGACATCGACGACCGTTACCTCCGCCTGTGCGACCGCTCTACCGACGTGACGCAGGAGGTGGACTGGCATTCGCTCGACAAAACCGCCATTGTGGCGAGCTTCAAGCGCCTCTTCAACAATGAAGCCAACACCGGCAAGCAGGCCTATTTCGACAAGATGACGCATTACGACTTCAAATGCCTTCTGCCCGCGCTGCTGCAAGTGGAAGACCGCGTCAGCATGGCGCATGGCGTGGAGTCGCGCGTGCCGTTCCTCTATTACCCCCTGGTCGAATTCGCCGCGACTATTCCCGCCGACATCAAATTCGGGGGCGGGCGCATGAAGATACTGCTTAAGGAAACTTTCAAGAACCTTATCCCGCCGGAAATCAGCAACCGCCGCGACAAGATGGGTTTCCCCGTGCCGCTGAACGAATGGTTCGCGGGCGATCTGCGCGAATTCGTGCTCGACCTGTTTTCTACGCAGGCCGCGAAGGACAGGCCGTTCGTAAATACCGGCATCATCCTTAAAAACCTGCACTCAAGCGGGAAGTTCTCGCGCAAGATATGGGGCTTCATGAGCCTTGAACTGTGGTATCGCCAGTTCCATGACAAGGCGGCGGAGTTCCGCGGGATGCTGGATGAACCCGTTTCCGCACCGCTTGCAGCTGCTATGTAACGGCAGATGCCCGCTTCGGTGCAGGATATTTCCGTCCGGAACCGTTATTTTCTCCTGAAATCAGTCGATGTGTTTCGGAAAGTCAGATGGTTGTTTGATAATGACTACTGGTATTCCCTCCGGTTTCTTTGCATTTCTTTGCAAAACATTGCATTTTTATCGGCAACACATTGTTATTATTCAGTTAGTGGTTATTCCACCCTCTTGAGGGGGCGGGGATTCTCTCCACGTTCCAATGCGCTGATGGTCATTCCTCTCCCTAACCCTCCCCTACAAGGGGGATAGTCTAGTGTAAGCGTGGAAGCGTTGGCCCGGAAGGTTGAAAGTTCGGCCCATCTGCGCTGTTTACTTATGCGGCTTGTTTGCTATAAGGAGCGCTCTTACCTGTTCATTGAAAAAGCAAGGATAACAGCCATGAAAGTATTCATCACCGGCGGTTCGGGATTTGTCGGATCGCATATCGCGGATCGCCTTATCGCGCGCGGCGACACCGTCACCGTCATCGACAATTTTGAAACCGGGCGCCGCGACAATCTGGAGGCTAAAAAAGGCCTGACCGTCGTCGAAGGCAGCATCACCGACGCCGCGCTCGTGCGCCAGCTGATCAATGATTCCAGACCCGACCTCGTCATCCACGCGGCGGCTTCGTACAAAAACCCCGACAACTGGGAAGGCGATATCGCCACCAACGTCCACGGCACCGCCAACGTCACCAAAGCTTCCAAGGAAGCCGGCGTGAAGCGCCTCATCTATTTCCAGACGGCGCTGTGCTACGGCCTGAAGCCCAAGGAACAGCCGATCACGCTGAACCATGAAATCGATTCGCGCGGTTCGAGCTACGCCATCAGCAAAACCGCCGGCGAACAATATATCGAGCTTTCGGGCATCGATTACGTCACCTTCCGTCTGGCTAACGCCTACGGCCCGCGCAATATCAGCGGCCCGCTGCCGACCTTCTTCCAGCGCCTGACCGCGGGCAAGCCCTGCTTCGTCATGGATACGCGCCGTGACTTCATCTATATCGATGACCTTGTCGACTGCGTCGAAGGCGCGGTGGATGGCAAGGGTAACGGCGCATACCACATCTCGTCGGGCTCCGATTACGCGATCAAGGAACTCTACGACGCCACCGTCGAGGCGCTGCGCCTGAACCATTATCCGGCGGTCGAAGTGCGCGAGCGTCATCCCGACGACGCCTACACCATCCTGCTCGATCCCTCGCGCACGCAGAAGGATTTCGGCTGGAACGTGAAAACGCCGCTGAAGAACGGCGTGGCCGACGCCATCGCCTACTACCAGAAATTCGGCATCGACCAGACCTACACGCACTTAAAGCAAGAAGCCAAACATGGGTAATAGCGGATTTAAGGACTGCACCATCGTCGTGGTGGGCGGCGCGGGTTTCGTCGGCAGCAATCTCTGCCTGAAACTGCTTTCGCACCAGCCGCGCGAAGTGATCATCATCGACAACCTGCTTTCCGCCGATGAGCGCAACGTACCCAAGGCGCCGGGCGTGCGCTTCATCAACGCGTCGATCAACGAACCGGGCGCGCTCAGCGCGATTCCGGGCAATACCGATTACGTGTTCCACCTCTCGACCTATCACGGCAACCAGTCGTCGATCGCCGACCCGCTGGCCGACCATGAGAACAATACGCTCACGACGCTGAAACTCTGCGAGCGTATCAAGGACATGAAGAGCATCAAAAAAGTCGTGTATGCCGGGGCGGGTTGCACGGTGGCCGAAAAAACCTTCGACCACGCCGACGCCACCGACGAGGACGCGCCGGTATCGCTCTATCTCGACAGCCCTTACCAGATTTCCAAAATCATCGGCGAGTTCTACGGCAATTATTATTTCATGCGCTACGGGCTCCCGTTCGTGAAGGCGCGTTTCCAGAACGTCTACGGCCCGCGCGAAATCCTCGGCGCCGGGAAATGGCGTGGCACGCCCGCCACCGTATGGCGCAACGTGACGCCGACTTTCATCTGGAAAGCGCTGAACCATGAAGCGCTGCCGGTCGAAAACGGCGGCATCGCCACGCGCGATTTCATCTTCGCCGAAGACATCGCCGACGGGCTTATCGCCTGCGCGCTTAACGGTGAAGCGGGGGGCGTGTACAACGTCGCGTCCGGCGTGGAAACGAGCATCAGGGAACTCGCGGAAGTAATCAACGAGCTGACCGGCAACCCGACGCCTATCGCCATGACGCCCGCGCGCGCGTGGGACCGTTCCGGCAAGCGTCACGGCGCTACCGCGAAAGCCAAAGAGAAGCTCGGCTTCGAAGCGAAAATCTCCTTGCGCGAAGGCATGGAAAAAACCGTCGCGTGGACGAAAGCCAACCGCGAACTGATCGAAAGCTGCATCCGGCAGCACGACCGGCACATGGCCGCCGCGAAAGCGGCCTAGCGGGCGTATGAAAACACTGCTCACGGTCGTCGGCGCCCGCCCCCAGTTCATCAAGGCGGCGACGCTGTCGCGGCTGTTTGCTGCTTCTTCCAGGCTCAGCGAAATCCTCGTGCATACCGGCCAGCATTTCGACGATGCCATGTCGAAAGTGTTTTTCGACGAGCTGGAAATCCCGAACCCGGAGTACCACCTGAACATCCACAGCCTGAGCCATGGCGCCATGACCGGGCAGATGCTTTCGGGCATCGAGAAAATTTTGCAGGAAAAAAAGCCCGATGCGGTGCTTGTTTACGGCGACACTAACTCGACGCTTGCAGGTGCGCTCGCGGCGGCGAAGCTTGGCATTCCCGTGGTGCATGTCGAGGCGGGGCTGCGTTCTTTCAACCGCGCCATGCCCGAAGAAATCAACCGCGTGCTGACCGACCATATGAGCGAACTGCTCTTATGCCCGACGCAGGAATCGGTGAAGAACCTTGCAAGCGAAGGCATTACCGGGGGCGTAAAGCATATCGGCGATGTGATGTACGACGCGACGATGCATGCGACGAACATGGCGAAATCGCGCTCGGATATTCTGGAGTCGCTGAAGCTCGCGCCGAAATCCTATGCGCTGGCCACCATCCACCGGCAGGAAAATACCGACAGCCGTGAAGCGCTGCTGAAGGTGATGAACTACCTCGATCAGGAATCGAAGGAGCGCGTGATCGTGCTGCCGCTGCACCCGCGCACGGAAAAAATGCTGGCGTCGCACGGGCTCGCGCTCCCGCCGCGCGTGATGAAATGCGCGCCGCTGGGGTATATCGACATGCACCGGCTGCTGCACGATGCGGCGCAGGTCTACACCGATTCGGGCGGGGTGCAGAAGGAAGCGTATTTCCATCAGGTGCCGTGCGTCACGCTGCGCGACGAAACCGAATGGGTGGAAACCGTTGCCCATGGCTGGAACCGGCTGTGGAGTGATAGCGAGTGGAAGCCGCGCTCGGCCATTACCGATTACGGCACGGGGAAATCGGGCGAGGCGTGCATCAAAGCCATCGAGGAATTCCTCGCATGATCCGCACGCTGGTGCTCACCAAAATCTACCCCACACGCGCATCGTATTACGACGACTGGCGTGATGCGTTTGAAAAATCCAGCCAGTTCGATTGCACGGTATTCAATATCCTCCAGCCTGCCGCTGCGAAAAATCTGGAGAAA
>CAZBUX010000007.1:13793-16789 GCA_964495185.1 uncultured Rickettsiales bacterium
GTCATCAAGGATTTCGAGCTGGTCGTGCTGCTGCATGCCTGCACCGCCGACTCGATGTTTGAGATTCGCGCGCTCTCGCAGGCGCTGCAATCGCGTACATGCAAGCTGGTGTCGTTCGTGGGCAACGAGCTGAATTCGCCCGACAGCCCGATGTATGTGAAGATCGCGTTCCTTAGCGAAATCGCTGCGGATTATATCGCCACGCAACTGCCGCTGGAGGCAGGCCAGTGGCTTTACGACGCGTGCCCCGGCAAGGTGATTCCCATGCCGCATGCGCTGAACAAGGATGCGTTTCGTCCCACACAGCCGGTTGCGGCGCGCAGCATCGACCTCGGCGCGCGTACCTATCGCTACCTGCCGTATATCGGCGATCAGGACCGCAATCGCATGATGGCATTTTTTGAGAGCCATGCATTCTCGCCGGCATTGAAACTGGACTTCAGCACCACCTCGCGCTTCGACCGCGAAGGCTGGGCGGGATTTTTAAACCAGTGCCGCGGCACGGTTTCGACCGAAGCGGGAAGCCTCTATCTTGAGCGCGACGACGCCACGGCGCTGGCGATTCGCGCGTATGCCAACGCCGAGCGCGGCGGCATCGCGCTTTCCGCCGACAGCCGCGCGCGCCGCATGGTGGGATACCTTCCGTTCTGGATGAAGGCGCTCTTGCTTAAATTCCTGAAGCGCGGATTCATCACGTATGGCGCGGTGGCGGACGAGACGCTCGATTATGACGCGATTTACGAAAGGTTCTTCGCGGGAAAACCGGCATCCCCGGCTTACGGCAAGGCGATCTCGTCGCGGCATTTCGACGCGGGCGGCACGAAAACGGTGCAGATCATGTTTCCGGGCCGCTTCAACGATATCCTCGTGGCCGACGAGCATTACATTGCGCTGGCTGCTGATTTTTCCAATATCGACGATGTGATGAAGCGTTTCCATGACACGGCGTATGTGCAGGCGATGGTGGATCGCACCTATGATTTCATGGTGGAGAAACACACGCACGCGCACCGCATGGCGGAGCTTGCGGGGATGGTGGCTTAAGCCTTCCGCGAAAACCGCGTGCGGAGTTCTTCCAGATATAAATACACCACCGGCGTGATATAGAGCGTGAGCAGTTGCGAGGTCAGCAGGCCTCCGACCACCGCGATGCCGAGCGGCTGACGGAGTTCCGCGCCAGCGCCGAGCCCGGCGGCAATAGGGATGGTGCCGAAAATAGCGGCCATCGAGGTCATCATGATCGGGCGGAAACGCAACAGGCAGGCCTGGTAGATCGCGTCGTGCGGCGATTTTCCTTCGGCGCGCCGGGCGACGGCGAAATCGATCATCATGATGGCGTTTTTCTTGACGATGCCGATGAGCAGGATGATGCCGACGAAATCGATGACGCTCACCTCCATGCCGAAAATCCATAGTGTCAGTATCGCCCCGATACCCGCAGAGGGAAGGCCGGAGAGGATGGTGATCGGATGCATGAAGCTTTCGTAGAGCATCCCGAGGATAATGTAGATTACGATTACCGCGAGCAGCAGCATCAGCCCCATGCCCTGAAACGATTGCTGGAATACCTGTGCCGCGCCCTGAAAATTCCCCGAGATGCTTTCGGGCATGCCGATTTTCTGCTTCGCGCGGGCGATAACGTCCATGGCCTGGCTGAGCGAGGTGCCCTGCTCGAGATTGAATGACAGCGTGACGGCAGGCATCTGGCCCTGATGGTTGACCGAGAGCGGGCCGACGGCGCGCTTGATGGTAGCCACGGAATCCAGCGGCACCATCTGCCCGCCCGAGCCGCGCACGTAGATTTTGCCGATGTCTTCCGGCGTCTGCTGGAACTGCGACGAGACTTCCATGATTACGGCGTAATCGTTAGACGGCGTGTAGAGCGTGGCGACCTGCGAGGTGCCGAACGCGCCGTAGAGCGCTTGCCGGATGTTGTCGTAGTTCAGTCCCACGCTCGCGGCTTTCTGCTGGTCGACATTTACGAGCGCCTGCAGGCTCTTGAGCTGGAGATCGCTTTTCATGTCCTTGATACCGGGCTGGTCTTTGACGGCCAGCAGCAGTTTATCTGACCATTCGTAAAGCTCATCGAGGTCGCTGCCCTGCAGCGTATACTGGTAACTGCCTTCGCTTAAGCGCCCGCCGAGATTGATGTTCTGCACTACCTGCATGGAAACCGTGATGCCCTGCACCTGACGCAGCGGCCCTTGCAGGCGGTCGATGACCTCCGAGGCGCTGATCGGGCGTGAGAAGGGATGCAGCGGATGCGGTACGCAGAAGCTGCCGATGGTGGCAAGGCAGGTGCGGATAGTGGGGCGCTCGCCGCGGGGTTTCAGCCCGAAGAATACGCGGCCTGCATTGAGCGCGCGGCTGCCACCCACCGCGTAGAAGGTGCTGGCGATGGCTGGGTCGGCGGCGATGACTTCGGCGACCTGCTTCTGCTTGGCGACCATGGCTTCGTAGGAAATGTCCTGGGCGGCGCGGGTCTGGGCGAATACGAAGCCGGTGTCTTCGGTCGGGAAAAAGCCTTTCGGCGCGTAAACGAAGGCGGCGGCAGAACCGGCGACGGTGAGCAGCGTAATGAACAACATGAGTCGCCTGCGGTCGAGCGACCATTGCAGCGAGCGGTCGTAGAGCGACAGCATGCGCTGGAAATAATGCTCCAGCCGCAGCGAGAATGCGCTTTCACGCTCCTCGCCTTTGGCTTTCAGCAGGCGGCTGCAGAGCATCGGCGTCAGCGTGAGCGATACTAAGCCCGAGACTAAAATGGCAACGCTGATGGTGACCGCGAACTCGTGGAACACGCGGCCAACGATGCCGGGCATGAATAAAACCGGGATGAATACCGCTACCAGCGAGAAGGTGATGGAGACGATGGTGAAGCCGATCTCGCGCGCGCCGAGGAGCGCTGCTTCGAACGGGGCCATGCCTTCCTCGATGTGGCGCACGATGTTTTCCAGCATGACGATGGCGTCGTCGACCACGAATCCAACGCATAG
>CAZBUX010000007.1:16799-18673 GCA_964495185.1 uncultured Rickettsiales bacterium
AGCGTGAGCGCCAGAAGCGAGATGTTGTTGATGGAGAAATCGAACAGCGCCATGGCGCCGTAGGTGGCGACGATCGATATGGGGACGGCGAGCGCAGGGATCAGTGTGGCGCGCCCATGGCGCAGGAATAAGTAGATCACCGCGATTACCAGCGCGATGGTTAGGAACATGGTGTGCTGTACGTCGTTCACCGAATCGTTGATGGAGACCGAGCGGTCGAGCATCGGCGTGAGCTCGATGGAAGCAGGCAGGCTGCTGCGGAACACCGGCAGCAGTTCGCGCACGCGGCGCACGACGTCGATGGTGTTGGCGTCGGGCTGGCGCTGGATGGCGATGACCACCGCCTGCTTGCCGTTGATGAAGGCGATGGAGCGGTTGTCCTCGACGTCGTCGCTGACGGTGGCGATGTCTTTTACGCGCACGGGCGCGCCGTCTTTCCACAACACGATCAGCTCGCCGAACCCGGCGGCGTTGTCGGGCTGGCCTTCGACCTTGAGGTTGAAGAGCTGCTTCTGGCCGCTGATGACGCCTACCGGCGCGTTGGAGGCGCCGGCACCCAGCGCCGAGCGCACGTCATCGAAGCTGATGCCCTTGGCGGCGAGTTTGCTGGGATCTACCTGCACGCGCACGGCGTATTTCTGTGCGCCAAAGATGACGACCTGCGCTACGCCGGGCAGCGTTGAGATCCGCTGCGCCATCATGGTGTCGGCGTATTCGTTGACCTGCGAAAGCGGGATGGTGTCGGAAGATACGGCGACGAAAAAGATGGGTTGGTCGGAGGGATTGACCTTGCGGAAGGAGGGTGGCGTGGTCATCTCGCGCGGCAGGCGCCGCAGTGTGGCGGAAATGGCGGTCTGCACGTCGAGTGCGGCGCCGTCGATGTCGCGGTCCAAATTGAAGGTGAGGTTGATGTCGGTGTTGCCGAGGAAACTGGTGGATGTCATCGACGATACGCCGGCGATGGTGGAGAACTGGCGCTCCAGCGGCGTCGCTACCGACGAAGCCATCGTTTCGGGACTAGCGCCCGGCAGCGAGGCAGAAACCGAAATGGTCGGGAAATCCACGCGGGGAAGGGCGGAAACCGCGAGCGTGCGGTAGCCCGAAAATCCACCGACCGTGAGCGCCGCCATCAGCAGGATGGTGAATACGGGCCTGCGGATGCAGAACTCGGAGAGGTTCATGGTTTCGACGCTTCGGTTTTTTGCGGCTGTACGGTGACGTCGCTGCCGTTCCTGAGTGACATCAGCCCGTCGATGGCCACCTGCGCGCCTTCGTCGATGCCGCTTTCAACCACTGCCAGCATATCCTGCGTGCGGCTGATTTTGATGCGCTTTTTGACTGCCTTGCCGTTTTCTATGGCGAATACGAAATCCTCGTCCTGCCCGTGCTGCACGGCGACTTCGGGGATGACGAGGGCCTGTTTTTCCTCGCCGAGCGTGAGGGTGAGGGTGACGAACATGCCGGGCCAGAGTTTTTCGTTTTCGTTGGCGAAGGTGGCGCGGGCGGCGAACGTGCCGGTGGCGGCGTCGACGTTGTTATCGATATATTGAAGCGTGCCCTGCGAGGTATCGCTGCCGCCTTCGCGCGCGGCGGATACCGGTACTTCGCCCGCCTGCATGGATTCGCGCACGCTGTCGAGATAGCGCTGCGGCAGTGAAAACTGCACGCGGATGGGTTTGACCTGATTGATGGTGACGAGCGCTTCGTCGGCGTTGGCCTTCACCGTGTTGCCCACGGTGAGGCTGATGGTGCCGGTACGGCCGCTGATGGGCGCGGTGATGCGAGTGTATTGCAGCTGCACGCGCACGCTTTCCACCGCCGCTTCGTCGGCCTTCACAGAGCTAGCCGCACCGGCGGCATGTCGAGCGACCAGG